>NZ_JBIMJS010000009.1:0-91511 GCF_043674225.1 Streptococcus sp. A11 | reverse complement strand
TCCTTCAGCGTTCTACTTGCATGTATTAGGCACGCCGCCAGCGTTCGTCCTGAGCCAGGATCAAACTCTCATTAAAATTAGTTTGTCCGACTAAGCACTCTGGCTTATCCGTTTATTGTTTTTTGTCATTGACGATTTATATTGCTATAAATCACCCTGCACGTTTGGTTCGTCTTCTTTAATTTTCAAAGGTCTTGTCGTCGCTTGCGACAACTATATCAGTATATCACATCCCTGATTTCCTGTCAACTACTTTTTGAAACTTTTTTTCGTTTCTGCTTCGCCAACAGTCCCTCGCGAGACAACTTCATTATTCTATCATCTATATCTAATACTGTCAATAGCTTTTTAAAAATTTTTAATTTTTTTCATCGGCTAGGTTCTAAAAGCCTGATCAACAAATGCTTCAAATGATAGCTTGATTATTCTATCAGCTAAAGAGTCAATTGTCAATAAGGAAAATTGGGTTTTAAGCTAAAGAGTCAATTGTCAATAAGGAAATTGGGTTTTAAGCAAAAAAGAAGACCAAGAGGTCCTCTCATGTGTGTTACTTCCGTTTCCGTGCAATCAAATGAATCGGTGTTCCTTCAAAGACGAAGGCCTTGCGAATTTGATTCTCCAAGAAACGCATGTATGAAAAGTGCATGAGCTCTTCTTCATTGACAAAGACCACGAAGGTTGGTGGCTTGGTCGCAACTTGGGTCGCATAGAAGATTTTCAAGCGTTTGCCCTTGTCTGTCGGTGTCGGGTTGATGGCAATGGCATCCATGATGACATCGTTGAGGACAGACGAAGAAATCCGCATATTTTGGCTCTCGCTGATAGCCTTAATCATCTCTGGCAACTTGTGCAAGCGTTGCTTGGTCAGGGCCGACACAAAGATAATCGGTGCATAGGACAGGTACTGGAATTGGTCGCGAATATCATCTTCCCATTGTTTCATCGTATGGTTGTCTTTTTCAAGCGTATCCCACTTGTTGACCACGATGATGATTCCCTTACCTGCCTCATGGGCAAAGCCAGCAATCCGCTTGTCGTATTCACGAATGCCTTCTTCAGCATTGATGACCATGAGGACCACATCTGAACGGTCGATGGCACGCATGGCACGCATGACTGAATATTTCTCGGTATTTTCATAAACCTTACCAGACTTACGCATCCCTGCCGTATCAATCATGGTAAATTCCTGACCGTCAGGATCCGTGAAATGCGTGTCAATGGCATCGCGGGTCGTACCAGCGACTGGAGAAGCAATCACGCGCTCTTCCCCCAAAATAGCGTTAATCAAACTGGACTTACCGACATTTGGTCGACCAATCAAGCTGAACTTGATAATGTTTGGATTTTCTTCAATCTCTTCATTTGGTAGGTTTTCAATGATAGCATCCAAGACATCCCCCGTACCAATCCCGTGGACAGATGACACAGGATAGGGATCACCTAGTCCAAGCGAATAAAAATCATAAATCTCATTACGCATCTCTGGGTTGTCGACCTTGTTGACAACTAAAATGACTGGCTTGTTGGTCTTGTAAAGGACGCGAGATACATACTCATCCGCATCGGTCACACCCTCTTTTCCAGACACGACAAAGACAATGACATCAGCCTCGCTCATAGCAATATCAGCCTGGTGCTTGATTTGCTCCATGAACGGTGCGTCTACATCGTCAATTCCTCCAGTATCAATGATGGAGAACTTGCGATTGAGCCATTCAGCAGTCGCATAGATACGGTCGCGTGTCACACCTTCCACATCCTCGACGATAGAAATGCGTTCCCCCGCAATCCGGTTAAATAATGTTGATTTACCAACGTTGGGACGTCCCACGATGGCAATAGTTGGTAGAGCCATAGCTCCTCCTCTTCTCTTACAATAATTTATTTTTTTCTAAAATAACCTTGGTTTCAGCTTGTTCTGCCTGGCCAAATTGGGCTACAATCCGTTCTGACCACAATTCAGTCTGGCGGTCTCCAGCGTATACTGTCTGGATCTGATCGTAGGATTTGATGATTTCAATATCCTGCTCGACATACTCTTCCTCAAAGACAATTGCCTCTGTCGCCAAACGCGGTTTGACAGGATGAGCTTGAGCTGGAAGACCTAGTGCAATACAAAAAATCGGATAGGTATAGTCTGGTAAATTGAACAGCTCTGCCATTGCCAAAGCCTGATGACGAATCATGCCGATAAAGACACCGCCGTAACCTAGACTTTCCGCAGCAAGCAGGGCATTCTGACCAGCCAAAGACGCATCAACCGAGGAAATCAAGAGATTTTCCGTACCCTTGGCATCAAAATCGGTTCCGTGGAGTTCCGCTGCCTTGCTGGCACGATTGTGGTCGCCGACGAAAAACAGAATGGCCTTGGCCTGCAAGATAGCAGGTTGGGGCACCAAATCATACAGGGCCTGCTTTTTTTCCTCAGTCTGGATGACAATTATTGAGTAGGACTGGAAATTCTTCCAGCTGGAGGCAGCACGGCCAGCTGTGATAATAGCCTCTAAATCCGCCCGCTCAATCGGTTCATCTGTAAAACGGCGGACAGAACTATGGGCCAGCATCAAATCAATGGTTTCATTCATCGTCGGTTGATCCCTTTCAGGTGTAAATCTCGTGCCAAATAGCGAATGCGCTCCATGACACGTTTGGCCTGCCAGGTTTCATCACCAGACTTGCCAGAGGCGAAATGCCGCTCCAAATCATCAAGGGAGAAATTGGAAGTAAAGAAGGTCGGTAGATTTTCCTGCATGCGGTATTGAAGAATGACCTGTAGCACATCGTCACGCACCCACGGACTATGTTGCTCAGCCCCAATATCATCCAAGACCAAAACTTGAGCGGTCTTAATCTCGTCAATCTTATCCTTAACTGAACCGTCTTTGATGGCATTTTTTATATCCACCACAAAAGTCGGATAATGGAGAATGGTGGTCGACTGCAAATGCGTTTTAGACAAGAGATTAGCCAAATAAGCCATGAGATAGGACTTGCCAATGCCAAAATGACCGTAGATATAGAGTCCTTTGGGCTTTTCATCAAAGCGTTTGACAAAATCTGCAATGGCCAACATGATTTCCACCCGATTTTCATCGTTCTTATCAATGTCCGCCACCGTCACATTTTTCAGACTGGCTGGCATATTGATGAGCTGAATGCGATTTTTGATAGCTTCCAGACGACGATACTCAACCAATTCTGCCGTTTCCAAATAGGACACGTCCGCATAGCCCTCATTCATAATGAGAACAGGCTGGTAGCCCTTAGCCATATAACTTTCGTCTTGCTTGAGAAACTGGTCGCGCTGGCTGATATATTCCAAAAATTTGGAAATAGACAAGGTAATTTCCTGCTGTGTCAAACCTTGTTCTTTTATAAAGTCAGCCACATCTGCATCCGCTACAATCTCCTGGTAGAGTTCTTGATAGGACTTGCGACTAGAGTTGGCTGTTTGTGACAGCCTGTCTTGCACTGATTTCATCAGCCACCTCCTTGTGTTTCCATTTCTTCCAATTCGCGATAGAGGGCGGCTAGTTGGGCCTGTCCTTCTCTCGTTTGCTCTTGCTTAACTTCTTCCTTGCTCCAGTCCGGCACATTAGTTGCTGACACTTGCTTGTTCAGGACACTTGCCTTCTTGTTGTTTCCTGCTTTCAATTCCCTCAGATAAAGGACAGCTGCCTCTGCATTTCCAATCCCCTTATAGGAAAAATCATTGCCCAACTTGAGGGCGTATTTTTCATTCAGATTGGCCGAATCCACCTTATTAAAAGTATAAAGAACAAGGACATTGATAACTTCATCCAAGAGACCAATTTGAGCCAAATCTGTCAGGCACTTGCGCTCCGACTGGTTCACTGCTGCCTTTCTTTGTTCCTTAATGAAGACCAAAAATTCCAGACTAGACTTGGACTTGGCCTCACGAACGATGATTTTTTCCTGGTCTGTGAGCCCACTCGTTTGTTTAGCGGAGGCTTGGTCTGACTGTGACAGTCGTTTGGTCGAAATAACCTGGCCGATAGCCGTTTCCTTGGCCTTGCGATAGGTTTCCAACCAGGTCCAGCCGGACCGCTCTGCTATGTGACTAAGAGCAATCACATCGTCCGTCTCATCCTGAAATCGTAGCTGGTCCTTGGCCATCATAGCCTTGAAGGCTGACCAGTCAAAGTCCCTCTTACTCTTAACTACAGGAGAAATCTGTCCTTCCACATCGAAAACGTCTGAGAAAGATTTGGAAACATTCTTATCCTGGCTAGGGCTGGCGGGTATGAGATTCTCCACAGAAACCTCGCCAATTCTTTGCTCAAGAAGATGCCTATACAAGGGCTTGCCTAAAAATTCTCCGACGCTTAAAGGAGGCATTAGCTCTAGGCCCCTAGTCTCGTCAAGCTGATAAATCTTCAACAGACCCACTGCTGACAGAATATCCAGCGCCTGCTGCAAGCGATGAAAGCCAACATTCATGTGATTTAGAATGCTAGTCCATTGGTAACGCCCCTGCCCCGAGTCACCAAAACTATATAAATAGTAATACAGCGCTAGCGCATCCAAACCGATGATGGGCTGGTAACATTTGCTCAGACTGATTACATCAGGTGCAAAATTCCCAGCTTTCAGATAGGTAAAGGGATCATTTGGTTTCATCTTTGGCACCTGGTTTCACTTTTGACCCCTTAGAAATCATCTGCTTGAGCAAGTTTTCTAACTCACCAACATCTTTGAAAGAGCGATAGACAGAGGCAAAGCGTACATAAGTGATTTCATCTAGTTCAACCAATTCTTCCATGACCAAATTGCCGATAAAGTCACTTTCTACTTCGCTATCATTTTGGGCTCGAACCTTTTGTTCTATTCGATTGACCACCTGATCAATATCACCGGTTGATACTGGACGTTTCTGAGCCGAACGAATAATGCCATTAAAGATTTTCTCTCTCGAAAATTGCTCACGGGTGCCGTCTTTTTTAACGACTACTAGTGTTTTTTCCTCAATTCGCTCATAGGTGGTAAAACGCTGACCACATTGGTCACAGGAACGGCGACGACGGATGGTATTCCCATCTTCTGCCTGGCGACTATCAACAACACTTGACTTCAAACTCTGACACTTTGGACAACGCATGCTCTTTCTCCTACTTTGCTTTTATCACTTCAGTATAGCATAAAATAATCAAAAATAAAAGAAAGCGATAAGCACGCTTTCCTAAGCACTTTCAATCTGGTCATCCAAGCGATGGTGAACCCATTCCCTGACCAGACGGTAAATGACCGCAAAAATTGGTGTGAAGAAGACCATTCCTAGAAGGCCAAACAAATTTCCACCAATCAGGGCTGCAGCCAGGGTGAAGAGGGTTGGCAGACCAACCGACTGTCCAACTACGCGCGGATAGATGACATTACCTTCAATCAATTGAATGATTTGGAAGAGAATAATAGACCACAGAGCCAACAAAGGATTTTGTACCGCCACAAAGAGGGCACTAATCAGGCAGGCTGTAAATGGACCGATATAGGGAACGAAGGATAGGACCCCTGCCAAAATACCGGCCATGCTAGCATAAGGGATGCCAGAAAGTCCATAGCTGACAAAGACCAAGACCCCAATAATAACGGCCTCTACAATTTGGCTCATCAAGAATTTATCATAGGTATCTATCACAACTTCACCGACGTAGTTGATCAGACGAACTGCTTTCTGTGGCAGAGTAGCCTGCAAGAGTTTCCCCGTCATGGACTGCAGATGTTCCTTGCTTCCCAGGATAGCCAAAGTGAAGAAAAAGGCCATAACCAGGGTCATTGTGTTGGAAAAAATGCCTGTAACATTGGATACCAGATGAGACAGAACCGGAGTGACAATACTAGAAATAAAGTCTAGATTCCTAAACTGTTCAATAAAACCTGCAATCTGGTCACCAATCTGGCCAGACAAGAAACCATTGGACTCCAGAAAATCCGTAAGGGCTGTGACCGATTTTGGAATAGCCGTCCTGCTGACGGTTACTAGCTCTGAAACTGTCTTGGTCAGGGTTGGCAAGACAATCAGAACCAAACCTGTCACAATCATCACAAAGGCAATGAGGACCCCTACAATGGCCAAACTACGGCTGGATTTTTTCAAAAAAGCGACCTTTTCAAGCTGTTCTTCCAGCTTTTTCATAGGTACATTCAAGATGAAAGCAATGATTGCTCCAATGAAGAGAGAGTTCATACTTGCTAGGACAAGCTTAATAATAGCGTACAAGGCCGACCAATTAAGGACAGCTAAGAGGATTGCACCCGCCAATAAAATTAGCAAGGCCTTTTCTTTAAACGACGAATTCATAATTACTCCTTAGATTTCTTACTAACAATACTAACACAAGCCCAGCAAAAAAGAAAGGACAAGCCTTTCTTCAGAATGTAGACAAACTATGCTCTAAGTAAAATAAACTGGGTAGCTCTGCTAAGAAAAATAAAAATTTGATTTATTTTGCGAGCGGAGCGAGCCTAAACCGAGGTTTTCCCTTGTGATGAAAATGCTTGAAATGTTGTAATTTCAAGCATTCGGAGCCATGGAGACCTTAGGCTCAATGGCTAGGCATGGAATTCCGAAGGAAGTCGCTACCGTCCGACATCACCTCAGGAAAGTCCGAAAAAAGACTTTGTCTACAAATTCAAGAAAGGACAAGCCTTTCTTACTTAGTCACGCATGGCATATCCAACACCGCGAACTGTCTTGATATAGGACGGTTTTCCAGCTACATCCAATTTCCCACGCAGATAGCGGATATAGACATCTACCACATTGGTTTCCGATGATGTCGCCTCGTATTTCCAAACCCGCTCTAACAATTGTTCGCGAGTGACAGGCTCAGGACTATTCATCAGTGTCGCCAGGAGATCGTACTCTCGACGAGTCAGGTTAATCAGCTCATCTCCACGGGATACCGTGCGATTTTGAAAATCGATTTTCAAATCTCGATAAGCAGCCTGCAAGGGAACCTGAGTACAATGATTGTCAATAAAATCCCGACCACGGAAAATAGCTGAAATCTGCTCGACCAATTCGCTGATGACAAAGGGCTTGACCACATAGGAAACCGCATAGGACAAGACTTCCTCACCATGCTCATCCACATCTGCCGAATCAATAGCCACAATCAGGACGGATGCAGGTTTGATAGCTAATAACTGCGTGGATAATTCCTTACTGGACATATCTGACAGCTGAAAACTCATGAGAATCAAATCAAAATCCGTCTCATGCGCCAAGGACAAAGCCTCCTGGCCAGTAGAAGCATAGTCCACCAAATAGTCCTTCTTCTGCAATTCCATGGAAACAAAATGCGAGAGATTGCGCTCACGACCTGCAATCAAAATTTTCTTAGCCATAATATCCTTATCTAATCGAAAGTTTCAAGACCATTTCAGTCAGAAAGAAGGGCGCTTGCACGCCCTACTTCTATTATTTATTTTTCGCTATACCAATCATAGTGGAAGACACCCTCTTTGTCCTTACGGTTGTAAGTGTGGGCACCAAAATAGTCGCGTTGTGCTTGGATCAAGTTTGCTGGCAAGTTCTCAGCGCGGTAGCTGTCAAAGTAAGTAATGGCTGCTGAGAAGGTTGGCACAGGAACACCTGCTTGAATTGCCAAGGCAACAACGTCACGGACAGCTTGTTGGTACTTAGCTGTTACGTCAAGGAAGTATTCATCCAAGAGCAAGTTTGCCAAATCTTCATCACGTCCATAAGCATCGGTAATCTTTTGCAAGAAACGAGCACGGATGATACAACCTGCACGCCAGATTTTAGCGATTTCGCCAAATGGCAAGTTCCAGTTGTTTTCCTTAGACGCCACGCGCAATTGCGCAAAACCTTGTGCGTAAGACATGATTTTTGAGAAGTAAAGAGCTTGACGGATTTTTTCTACCAACTCAGCCTTATCGCCGTCATAGGCAAATGGTGCTGGTTTTGGAAGGACCTTGCTAGCTGCCACACGCTCATCCTTGTAGGTTGAGATATAACGGGCAAATACAGATTCTGTGATGAGTGACAATGGCACACCCAAATCAAGTGATGATTGGCTAGTCCATTTACCAGTACCCTTATTACCAGCCGCATCCATGATATAGTCAACGATTGGCCCTTCTTGACCTTCATCATCCTTACGTTGCAAAATATCCGCAGTGATTTCAATCAAGTAGCTGTCCAATTCACCCTTGTTCCACTCAGTAAAGATATCAGCCATTTCATCTACCGAAAGACCAAGCAGGTGTTGCATGAGGTCATAAGACTCAGCAATCAACTGCATGTCGCCATACTCGATACCGTTGTGGACCATTTTTACATAGTGACCAGCGCCATCTGGGCCGATATAAGTCACACATGGAGCGCCGTCCTCTGGAGCTTTTGCAGAAATTTCTTCCAAGACATCCGCTACTAATTCGTAGGCTTCTTTTTGACCACCAGGCATGATAGACGGACCTTCAAGGGCACCTTTTTCACCACCGGACACACCTGTACCGATGAAATTGATGCCTGAATTTGCCAATTCTTTTGAACGGCGAATGGTATCTTCGTAGAAGGTATTTCCGCCATCAATCAAAATGTCTCCTTCATCCAAGTGTGGCAAGAGAGATTGAATAGTTGCATCTGTACCAGGTCCTGCTTGAACCATGAGCATGATACGGCGTGGTTTTTCGATAGATGCGACAAAACTTTCCACATCATAGCTTGGTACCAAGTTTTTGCCTGGGTTGCTAGCTACCACATCTTCTGTCTTATCAGCAGAGCGGTTGTAAATGGCTACTGTGTAACCACGTGATTCAACGTTAAGAGCAAGGTTACGACCCATAACGGCCATCCCTACTACACCAAAGTTTGCTTTTGTCATGTATACTAACTCCTATAATTACTATCTTCTATTATACACCGAAAAGAGTCTAGTGGCAAGAATTTTCTGATAATTTAACCTTCCGACATTTTTCTGAATCTTTCACTAGCTTTTTCACTCATCGAACAAGCCCTGCAATTGAGCAAATGGACTATTAGCCTCTTTCTTTTCCTTGACTTCCTGTTGGAAATCATCCTCGGTCATCAGGGTCCAAGATTGGCCCGACGGCAAATCCTGCCCAGCCTCTTCTTCTGGCGTCAAAACCTTGATAGGAATGTTGAGAATAATGTTGTCTGCGACACTTTCTTCTAGGACAATGCAGTCCTCTTCCAACACAAAAACCATATCTTCGTCAATCAAATCCTGGTCCTTGAGAGCAGCTTCATTGGCCACAAAGAGTTCGTTGACCTGCTCCTCACGACGTAAGACCACTGGCTGGAGCGAACGGCTAGAAGCCAGGGTAATGTCGTAGGTCATCTGGTAATCTAGGAAAAAGATCCCCGCCTCAAAATGGACACGACCAGACACCTGGACAGGCGATAGGTCCAAAACCTCGCTGGAACGCCCCTGAACTTCCTGGCTCAAATCCAGTGTTTTCTCAAAAGAAATACCGTCTGGGTTTTTCTGAACATCGTAAATGTGAAACATAGGCTCTCCTATTCAGCGTGTTCTGTAATGTAGTTGTAGACTTCCTGTCCAGCTACTGCACCATTTCCAACAGCCGTCGCAATCTGACGGAGCTGATTTTGGCGAATGTCGCCGATGGCATAGATGCCATACTTGCTGGTTTCCATTTTTTCATTGGTCACAACCCAGCCAGCCTCATCGGTAATACCCAAATCCGCAACGCTTTCAGTCATCGGATCCAGCCCCACATAGACAAAGACTCCGCCAAATTCAAGCTCTGACAATTCTTCAGTCTTGACATTCTTGATAACCACGCTTTGCACGCGCAGGTCATCTCCTTTGATTTCCTCGACGACACTGTCCCAGATGAAGTTGATTTTTTCATTGGCAAAAGCTCGGTCTTGGATAACTTTTTGGGCACGTAGCTGATCTCTGCGGTGAACGATGGTCACAGACTCTGCAAATTGGGTCAGGAAAAGCGCCTCTTCCACGGCAGAATCTCCCCCTCCGACAACCAAAAGTTTTTGCTGACGGAAGAAGGCTCCGTCACAGACCGCGCAGTAGGAAACCCCGCGGCTGTTGTAGGTATCTTCACCTGGAACTCCCAGCAGACGGTGTTTGGCACCCATGGCTAGAACAACCGTCTTGGTCTCCAAAACGCCATCTTCGGTAATCACTTTTTTAACAGGTCCATCTTCTTCAATGCGGATGAGGGTCCCGAAAATATGGTCCACACCGAATTTTTCCAGGGGTTCAAACATTTTTTCAGCCAAGGCTGGTCCAGAAATATGGTCGTAGCCTGGATAGTTTTCAATCTCAGCGGTGTTGTTCATCTGGCCGCCATAAATACCGCGTTCTAGGAGGGCAACTTTGAGATTGCTCCGTCCTGCATAAAGTGCGGCGGTCATGCCTGCAGGACCTGCACCAATGACAATTGTATCGTACATTCTTTCTTCCTTCTATGCCTTCAGCATTAACAAAATGGCCACGATTCCAAAAGCTAAAATAGGGATGGTCATAATGTTAATGAGCAATAAATCATATAAAAATTCTTGGCGTTCTTGATAGGTCTTATCTCGATTTTTTAAAGCTCGAATTAGAAACCAAATCAAGCTCAGCAATACCACAATAATTGTGGCAATGAGTAGTCCTTGCAAATAGTTACTTAATATTGATTGTAACATCGGTCTCCCTCTGCTAACTCTTAAAAGGTTTGACGCTTAGCTTTGCGTTCTGCACGCCCCTTAGCACGCGCTTCCACTCGCTTGGTCTTACGACGTTTTTCGTCCACCGCCCACTGGATTTTCTTCTTATAGCCCGGCTTGATTTTCTTTTTCTTCTTCTTGACCAGACCAATCATCTCGATGTCCAATTTTTCACGTGTCTTTTCACGTTGAACACGACGATCACGGTCATAGGTATCGACAAATTCGCCGTCCTTCATTTCTTTGGGCAAGAACTTGATATTGAGTTTTTCCAACTCACGAATATCGGCATCGTCGCTCGGTTGATAAAGGGTAATGGCAATACCTGACAAACCATTGCGTCCTGTCCGACCGACCCGGTGAACAAAGAAGGACAAGTCCTGCGGAATGGCATCGTTGATGACATGGCTGACTCCTTCAATATCAATCCCACGAGCCGCCAAGTCTGTTGCTACGATATACTGATAATCCAAATTCTTAACTTGGTTCATGATACGCTTGCGTTCACGAGGTGGAATATCTCCGTGAATTTTAGCCACGCGCAATCCATTTGAAAGCAAGTAGCTGTGCAATTCATCTGCCCGAGTCTTGGTATTTACAAAAATCATGGCTAAATAGGGCTGCATGAGCCTGGTTGCTTCCAAAATTTGAGCATTGCGGTCGCGCCCTTTTGTCGAAATCAACCAGTTTTCAATGGTATCCGAAATGACTGTCTGGGTCTTGATTTGTTCCATGACAGGATTGGACAGGTATTTTTTCAAGAAAGGCTGGAGCTTTTGCGGAATGGTCGCGGAAAAGACCATGAATTGCAAATCCTTCGGCAGGCTCCCAGCAATCTTATCCACCGTCTCCAAAAAGCCCATGTCCAAGGTCATATCCGCCTCATCAACGACAAAGGTCTTGGCCTTATGAATAGCCAAATCACCCGATTGAACCAAGTCGTAAATCCGACCCGGCGTTCCGACAACGATATGGGGCTGACCAGCCTGCAATTTGTCAATCTGGCGATTTTTATCCGTCCCACCGACATAGTTAGACACACGGACTTCAGGTTGAAAATGCCCTGCCATCTGCTTGGCTGCTTGATAAATCTGGGTCGCCAATTCACGAGACGGAGCTGTGATAACAGCCTGCACCTGGTCCAGCTCTTCGTCCAATTTTTGGAAAATCGGAATTAAAAAGGTATGGGTCTTTCCCGAACCAGTCTTGGATTCTCCAATCAAGTCACGACCAGATAGCACCACAGGAATCAATTTTTCCTGGACCTCTGTCGGCGTGACAAAGTTAATCTCTTTCAAAGCCTCCTGGATGGACGGCTTAAGTTTCATATCTGTAAATTTCATAATGTCCTCTTTTTCTGATTCCTTTCATTATACCATTTATTAGAATGACAAGCAAAAAGGACGGATGGGCATCGAAAAATTCAAAGCTTCATATCTATCGCCATTAAAAGAGACCAAAACAGCCGTTTCAGTCTCTTCATTATTTCATTTAATCCAACAACTTCTGCAATTCTTGGGCTAGTAATTGTTGAGCAACTTGTGGATTGGCCTGACCTTTTGTTGCCTTCATAAGGAAACCTGTAAAGGCCTTGTCCGCATTGCGTTTGCCGGACTTGAAGTCAGCAACGGCTGCCTCGTTATTCGCAAAGACTTGGTGAATAATCGGAATAAGAACTTCTGGGTCTGAAATCTGCACCAAACCAGCTTTTTCCACATATTCCTTGGCTGAGCCACCTTCTTTAGCTAGATGCACAAAGACTTTCTTGGCAATCTTAGATGAAATGGTGCCGTCTGCAATCAAGGCTATCATTTCAACCAAGTTTTCTGGTGTAAGAGCGATTTGCTTAATAGTCTTGCTTTCTGCATTAAGGAATTGAGCCACTTCACCCTGCAACCAGTTAGAAACTTGTTTAGCATCGCCACCTGCTGCTACTGCCGCTTCAAAGAAGTCAGACAGGGCCTTGGTAGAGGTCAACTGACCTGCATCATAGGCCGTCAAGCCCAAGTTCTCCACATAGTGAGCACGGCGAGCCTTTGGAAAGACTGGCAATTCTGCACGCACTTCCTCAATCCAACTATCATCAATCTCATAGAGCGGTAAGTCTGGCTCTGGGAAGTAACGGTAGTCAGCTGATCCTTCTTTTACACGCATGAGAATGGTTTCCCCAGTAGATTCATCATAACGACGTGTTTCCTGCTGGATTTGACCACCTGAACGTAATATTTTGGCCTGACGTTCTACTTCATGTTGCAAGCCCTTGCGCACATAGTTGAAGGAGTTGAGGTTTTTCAACTCAGTCTTGGTACCAAACTGCTCCTGACCATAGGGACGAAGAGAGATATTGGCATCAACCCGCATGGAGCCTTCTTCCATCTTCACATCTGAAATGCCGGTGTACTGGATAATTTCCTTGAGCGCTGTCAGATAGGCATAAGCCTCCTCTGGCGAACGCATATCCGCCTCAGATACAATCTCAATCAAAGGCACACCCTGACGATTGAGGTCAACATAAGAATAACCATCGGTGCCGTGGGTATTTTTCCCCGCATCCTCTTCTAAATGCGCCCGCTCAATCCGGATTTTCTTGGTCGAACCATCTTCTAGCTCAATCTCAATCCAACCATTGTAACCGATTGGCTCGTCAAACTGAGAAATCTGGTAGGCCTTGGGATTATCAGGATAGAAATAATTCTTGCGGTCAAAGTGCATATCCTTGTGAATATCCATATTCAGCGCCAAGGCCGCCTTAATCCCCGCATCAACAACGCCCTTATTCAATACCGGAAGAACACCCGGAAATGACCAGTCAATAATGTTGGTGTTGGCATTGGCGTCCTCACCAAAATGAGCATTGGAAGGTGAGAAAATTTTAGAATTGGTATTGAGCTCCACATGGACTTCCAGACCAATAATCGTTTCAAAGTTCATTACTTGTCACCTCCAAAAATCACTGGTTGTTGCTTGTGGTAATCCGTCGTCGCCTCAAAGGCCGCTGCCACTTGATAAACGGTCTCTTCACTATATTTTGGACCAATCAACTGCAAACCAACTGGTAATCCTTCCACAAATCCAGCAGGAATCGAAATCCCCGGCAGACCAGCCAAGTTGACAGGAATAGTCAAAAGATCCGCCAAATACATGGCCACCGGATCATGGCTCTGGGTTCCCAGACCATAAGCCACCGTCGGTGCCGTTGGCCCCAAAATCAAGTCATAGTCCGCAAAAACTTTCTCAAAATCCTGAATAATCAAGGTCCGCACCTGGCCAGCCTTCTTGAAGTAGGCATCATAGTAACCTGATGACAAGCTAAATGTACCTAACATAATACGACGTTTAACTTCCTCACCAAAACCTTGGCTACGGGTTTTCACATAAATCTCATCCAAGTTTGTCGCATCTTCTGCCCGGAAACCATAACGGATTCCGTCAAAACGTTGCAAGTTTGAAGATGCCTCAGACGACGCGATAATGTAATAAACCGCAACCCCATACTTAGAGTGAGGCAGACTGACTTCCTCGATAATAGCTCCCAAGCTTTCCAAATGCTTGGCCGCCTTAAGAATAACTTCCTTGACCTGCGGGTCAATACCTTCGCCCATGTATTCTTTTGGAAGAGCGATTTTCATGCCCTTGATGTCCTGACCAATCTTGCTGGTAAAGTCAGCAATCTCATGAGCTGTCGAGGTCGCATCACGCTTATCATGGCCAGCAATGACGTTGAGCAACTGGGCATTTTCCTTGACCGTCTGAGAGAAAGGACCAATCTGATCCAGGGAGCTACCGAAGGCAATCAAACCAAAACGAGAAACCGTTCCATAAGTTGGCTTAATACCGACAATTCCGTTAAAGGCCGCAGGCTGGCGAATAGAACCACCTGTATCTGAACCCAAGGACAGGCGAACTTGACCAGCCGCAACAGCTGCCGCAGAACCACCTGATGAACCACCCGGCACTTTTGTCTGGTCCCAAGCATTTTTCGTCAGCTTGAAGGCAGAATTTTCATTGGAACCACCCATAGCAAATTCATCCATGTTGGTCTTACCGATGACAATCATATCCTTGGCATAGGCCTGAGCAACAGCCGTCGCATCAAAAATCGGCTCATAATTGTAGAGCATTTTTGACGCAGCCGTTGTCAAAATACCCTTGGTTGAAATATTATCCTTAACCGCCAAAGGAATACCGGCCATGACATTGTCCGCATCAATCCCTTTTTGGTCGAGGGCAGCTGCCTGTGCCAAAGCCTTGTCTTCATTGATATTCAAAAACGCATCCACAACAGCTTCTCGGCTCTGAATATCTTCAATCGTCGCCTTGGTCAACTCGACCGCAGAAATCTCTTTTTTGACCAGGAGGTCGTGCAATTCATCAACTGTTTTATTATTCCATGTCATTAGGCATCTCCTCCCACGTCTAAAATAGCTGGTACCTTGATGTAGAAATCTTTACTTTCAGGTACATTTTTGAACAAGTCCTCACGACTTTCACCCTGCTCTGCCACATCGGCACGCAAGACATTTTTCCGGTCTGCCATGGTGGTCGTCACTGGCACACCTGTCGTATCCACCTCATTTAACAACTCAACCATGTCAACAATCTTGCTCAAGGTCGTCGCAAATTCCGCCGTTTCCTGGTCTGTAAATTCCAGCTTAGACAGCTTGGCAACATGACGCACCTCAGCCTCAGAAATCTTCATACTTACCTTCCTCCTATTGGAAATTCATCTTCTCATTATACCATACTTTAGAAAGAGGACAAAGAACCAAATAACCTCATTTGTCAGCTTTTAGGCATGGAAAAACCAGCCTGATTGGCTGGTCAGAATCACTAGTCAATAATGGTCGCACCGAGCACATGCTGCAGATGGTTGAGGGCGAATTGATGATTTTCCTCCGTCAAAGCCGTAATTGCTGAAGAAATGACTTCAATCTTATAACCTTTGTTATAAGCATCAATGGCGGTATGGAGCACACAAATATCGGATAAAACACCCGTCAAAACCACTGTATCAATCCTTCTTTCCCGCAAACGAACATCCAAATCCGTTCCAGAAAAGGCTGAATAATGGCGTTTGTCCATCCAACGCACACGCGCATGGTTCTGATATTCAGCATAAAAATTCGCCAGGGGACCATACAAATCACGACCACTGGTGCCCATGATATTATGCGGTGGGAAGAGCTTGCTTTCTGGATGCAAATCGTCATCCACCTCATGCCCATCAATGGCAAAGACAATATAGTCCCCACGGTCAAAGGCTTCTTGGGTCACTTGCACAATTCGGTCTGCAATAGCTTGAGCAGGCTTACCAGCTGTCAATTTGCCATCGTCCGCTACAAAATCAACCGTATAATCAATCGAAATCAGCGCTTTTGTCATCTTAGTAGTCACGTTTTTTAATCTCATCAAAAATAGCAGGAATCAGAACTTTCAAATAAGTCCCTTTCATACCCAAAGAACGGCTTTCAATAATACCTGCACTCTCCAGCTTACGAAGAGCATTGACAATCACCGAACGAGTAATACCGATACGGTCTGCAATGACAGAGGCCGTCAACTGACCTTCATTGCCATCCAACTCACCCAAAATCGCAGCTACAGCCTTCATTTCTGAGTAAGAAAGCGTATTGACCGCCATATTGACCGCTGCCCGACGACGAATATTCTTCTCATCCTCTTCCCGCTGGAAGTTGAGCAACTGGATACCAACCACCGTCGCCGCAATCTCCACCAAAATCAAATCATCATCGTGGAACTGCTCATCATTGCGCCAAATAATCAACGAACCAAAACGAATACCCGTCACGTGAATTGGTGCAATGGTCGTCAAACCATTTGGATAGGTCGAACGAGATTCAACCGGAATAGCTGTCAATTCACTCTCCACCGGCAAGTTGACCTGCGTGTCATAAACTTGCGCAATGGCCTTAACATACTCTTCCGGATATTGCTTATTGACATAAAATTCTTCCACACGATCATTATTGGTCTTGTAGTTCATGTGGTAGCCAAGGATTTCTCCTTCCGCATTGATAATACAGGTATTACAGTCGATAATTGCAGACAGGTGGTCTGCAATCGCGTTATAAGGCAGTTCTTCTGCCAATTGTTCTTCGGAACGCTTTAAAATCGACGTAATATTCCGTGTTTTTTCTAATAATGTTGCCATAAATTCCTCTTTACACTGTAATTATATTTATTATACCGAATTGTTTGCCAAATTTCAACAATTATCAGAAAATTTACTATTTTTAGAAAAGTATATATTTTTTTGGGTTTTTATAGCCATTTAAAAGAAAAAATCAGGTATTTCTACCCGATTCTAGAAACTATATTCACAAGTAAGGTCCCTTTAGACAAGAAATAGTTTTTTTCCTACTCAAGGTCAGTTGAGATGGAATACTGACTGTATTTCGAGAAAAACTAGCCTTCGCTCAAGTGCCAAACTGTGAATACAGGGGATTAGCTTAATCTTTCTTATCCAAAGCTCGCAACATCTCATCAATCTTGTTGCCGTATTCAATGGATTGGTCCTTTTCGAAGACCAAATCAGGAATCTTGTAGAGGGTCAACTTACGCCCCAATTCCCGTTTGATGGTTCCTGTCGCTTTTTGCAGACCAGTTTGAGCCTTTTGATTGTCCGAAGCCAGATTACTCATAATTGTGTAGTAAACCTTGGCCATGGACAAGTCACCGACCATCTGTACATCTGTAATGGTCACGCCCTGCACACGTGGATCACGGACTTTCTTTTGCAAAATCTCATTGACTTCGCGCTTGATTTCCATCCCTACGCGGTCTGTACGAAAATGATTTGCCATAGGAACTCCTTTCTATTTCCTTATAAAGCGAAGAGGTTGCTTTTCCAACCTCTTACTTGCTTATTATTTCTTAATTTCTTCCATAATGTAAGCTTCGATGGTATCATCTACCTTGATGTCATTGAAGTTTTCAATCATGAGACCACCCTCTTGGGCATTTCCAACTTCCTTGACATCGTCCTTGTAATGTTTCAAACTAGACAATTTACCGTCGAAGACAACGACACCGTCACGGATAACGCGGACGCTTGAATCACGGGTAACCTTACCACGGATAACCATAAATCCACCGATGGTACCAACTTTGGATACCTTGAAGGTCTCACGGATAACTGCTTCACCAATAATTTTTTCTTCGTACTCAGGATCCAGCATACCCTTCATGGCATCTTCCATTTCCTCGATAACCTTGTAGATAATGCTGTGGAGACGCACTTCAACATCGTCAGTTTCTGCCTGCTGGCGCGCTTCTGCCGTTGGACGAACGTTGAAACCGACAATCAAAGCATTCGACGCTGCTGCAAGAGTCACGTCTGACTCATTGATGGCACCGACTGCAGAGTGAACGATATTGACACGGACACCTTCGACTTCAATTTTTTGAAGAGATGATGCCAAGGCCTCAACCGAACCTTGCACGTCTGCCTTGATAATCACGTTAACAGACTTGACTTCACCGGCTTTAAGAGTATCAAAGAGGTTTTCAAGACTGACACGTTGCGTAGCCTGACGTTGTTTGAGAAGGGCACGTTTGGCACGTTCTTCACCTGCTGCACGCGCAGATTTTTCATCTTCATAGACCGCAAAATGATCGCCTGCCATTGGCGCCTCGTTAAGACCAGTAATCGAAACAGGTGTTGATGGTCCTGCAACCTTGACACGACGACCGAGGTCGTTGGTCATAGCACGAACACGACCGAAGGTATTGCCGACAACGATTGGATCTTGGACATTAAGAGTACCTTGTTGAACCAAGAGGGTCGCAACCGCACCTTTTCCTTTATCCAAATGCGCCTCGATAACCGTACCGATGGCACGAACAGTGGGATCAGCCTTGAGCTCTTGGATTTCCGCTACAAGAAGCACCGTTTCCAAGAGTTCGTCGATGTTTTGGTTGAACTTGGCTGAGATTTCAACAAATTCAGACTCGCCGCCCCAAGCTGTTGAGATAACACCATGCTCTGCCAATTCACCGATAACACGCTCTGGATTGGCACCTGGTTTATCAATCTTGTTGATAGCAACAATAATTGGGACATTGGCAGCCTTAGAGTGGTTGATTGCCTCGATGGTCTGTGGCATAACACCGTCGTCCGCCGCTACTACAAGGATGGTCAAGTCGGTAACAGAAGCACCACGCGCACGCATAGAGGTAAAGGCCGCGTGTCCTGGCGTATCCAAGAAGGTAATTTTCTTGCCAGCATCCTCAATCTGGTAGGCACCGATATGCTGGGTGATACCACCAGCCTCGCCTGTCGCCACACGAGAATTACGCAAGGTATCCAAAAGCGTTGTTTTACCGTGGTCAACGTGACCCATGATGGTAACAACAGGCGGACGTTCAACCATTTCCTCTTCATTTAGGTAGCCCTCTTCTACAAAGAAACGTTCGATATCTGCGTTATCAACCTCAACCTTTTCCTTGGCCTCAATTCCATAATCAACCATAAGGAGTTCGATGGTGTCGCCATCTAGAGATTGGTTCTGAGTTGCCATAACCCCCATAAGGAAGAGCTTTTTAACAATCTCAGCAGGCTCGCGCTTGATCCGTTTCGCAATTTCTGCTACGGTCATACCAGCTGTATACTCAAACTCTGTTGGCAATTCATGGAATTTACGCTCTGTGACAGGTTTGGCAGTCTGATTGTTCTTACCTTTTTTATTTTTCTTGTTGTTATTCCAGTTACTTGTTCTTTGATTTCTCACTTGATTTTGACTATTTCGATTTCTTTGTTGTTTACGTGGACCATCTTCATCGTCACTATTAAAGTCACGCTTCTTATCTGGTCGAGCTTGTTTTTTACGACGCGTATCGACTGTACTTTCCGCTACCGCAGTTGGGACTGAAGCAGGTTTGGTTTCAGCGATTGGTTTTGTTTCCACAACCGGCTCTTCAAATTTGATTTCCTTGGGCTTCTTAGGCTGGTCTTTAGCTGCCTTAGCCTGCAAGAAACGCTCCTCGCTTGTCTTAGCGTATTCTGCGTTCTGCTCAGCTTTCAAAGCTGCTGCACGGGCCTTGAAATCAATCTTAGGAGCAGCTGGACGAACCACTTCCTCCTGACGACGGTCGCTGCGATTAAAGCTACCATTTCCTCCGCGATTGTCTTGGCGGCGGTTGTCACGATTGTCGCGACGGTCTCCAAAGCGGTTTTCCTTACGGTCATTGCCCCCTTGGTTACCACGGAAATCACGGCGGTCGTTGCGGTTGTTGCCTTGACCAGCTTGGCCACTTTGACGGTTGTCACGACGGCCTTTCCCTTGTCCACCTTGGGCACGTTTGGCCGCTTGCTCCTTGGCGCGCGCCTCACGTTCTGCCTTGAAGTTACGACTCTGTGGACGATGAACCGGTTGGGCTGGCTTGCTAACCTCTTGGCTGACAGGTTTTGCTTCAACTGTTTTTTCAGCTTTCGGTGTCTCCACCTTTTGTTCTGCCACCTTTGGCTTTTCTACAACTTTCTCAGCTTGTACAGGAGCTGGTTTGGGCGCCTCCGGCTTTTTAACTGAAAAACTATCTGCAATTCGCTTAGCTCCCGCTTCATCAACACTCGAAGCATGGCTTTTGACATCAAAACCCAATTCTTGAGCCTTGGACACTACTTCCTTACTGCTTACACCCAATTCTCGGGCGATTTCATTCAATCTCTTCTTAGACAATGCCTTGTCCTCCTGTTCTATTCCATAATAGACCTCATCTTCTTTGTAAATCCAGCGTCTGTCACTGCAAGCACCTTTCTAGCCTTGCCGACAGCTGCACTCAATTCCAGCGTTGAAAACGCGGTTACAACTTCTACTTGATAGGTATGACTTTTATCTGTTACTTTTTTGCTTAAATTTCCGGCAGCATCATTGGCTAAAAAGACCAATTTTGCCTGCTGCTTGCGAATGGCATCAACGACCAATTCTTCCCCTGAAATCAGGCGACCTGCCCGTTGGGCCAAGCCCAGTAAATTTAATATTTTTTGCTTCTTATTCGAGTCCAAGCTCTCTCCTCTTGACCTTGTGGTCGACATAGGCAATCAATTCATCATAAAATTCTTCTGACACTTCCATGCTGAAGGAACGGTTGAAAACCTGACGTTTCTTAGCCTGGGCCGCCTCATCATTATCCAGCTTGATGTAGGCACCACGGCCATTTGCCTTACCAGTCGGGTCAATGAAAACCTGGCCCTCTTTATTTTTTACAATGCGGAGCAAATCCCGTTTGTCGATGATTTCACCGGACACCACAGACTTGCGTAAGGGTATTTTTCTAGCTTTTGCCATGGTTGCTCCTTGAATCTTATTCTACTTCTTCGGACGTTTCTTCGACAATTTCTGCCGCTGCATATTGGGCTGCTTCAATAGCTTCATACTCTGAAGCTGACTTGATATCAATACGGAAACCAGTCAAGTGAGCCGCCAGGCGGACGTTTTGACCACGACGACCGATTGCAAGTGACAATTTATCATCTGGTACAACGACTGTCGCGTGCTTACCATCTTCTGTGTCAAAGAGAACTTGGTCTACTTCAGCAGGCGCGAGAGCATTGTAGATGAATTCTGCCTCATCTGGCACCCACTCGATAACGTCGATGTTTTCCTCAACAGGCACCATACGGTCGTTCTTAGCATCGTAGCGAGCTGGGTGGAACTTGCTCGTAATTTTCTTGATATTTGAACCACCACGACCAACGATTGTACCGATAGCGTCCACGTTTGGATTGTGGCTACGAACAGCAACCTTGGTCCGGTCACCTGCCTCACGAGACACGCTCATGATTTCAACGGTACCATCGTAGACTTCAGGAATCTCCTGCTCCATCAGGCGTTTGATCATTTCTGGATGACTACGGCTTACAAAAACGTTGACACCGCGACCATTGTCCTCGACCTTATAAACATAAACTTCAATGCGGTCGTGGGATTGGAAAACCTCACCAGGAATCTGGTCCTGCTTGGACAATTGTGCCTCAATAGTTCCCAAGTTGACATAGATGAAGCGGTTGTCGAACCGTTCAACCGTACCAGACATGATTTCATTTTCATGTTCCTTGTAGGTATTGTAGGTAATAGCACGCTTTTGCTTGCGCATTTTTTCCATGATGGTCTGTTTGGCTGACTGGGCCGCCACACGACCGAATTCAGCAGGATCTTCTGGGAATTTGATTTTATCGCCCATTTCGTAGGCAGATGAAATCGCCAAGGCATCCTTGAGGCTGATTTCCAAACGGCTATCAAAAACTTCATCTACGACTTCACGAACCGTAAATACGTGGAAATCGCCCTTCTTCTCGTCAAACTCAATAACAGCTGACTCTGATTGGCCATAGCGACGCTTGTAGGCTGAGCGAAGCGACTCTGTCACTGCTTCGATAATATCAACCTTGTTAATCCCCATGTCTTCCTCTAAAATTCGGAAGGCTTCTAGCATTTCTTTACTCATCTTGTTTTCCTTTTGAATTCAAAAGGTCCTTTCTTAAAAAATCAATCTATTAAATCTTAACAGCCAAACGGGCTTTGGCAACAGTCTGATAAGGAATGGTTACTTCTTTTTTACGGGTCTTGTCCATGTATTCTAGAACCAAATCAGTCCCATCAAAAGACAAGAGGGTCCCCTCAAAAACTTTTACCTTGTCAATAGCCTGATAGAGCTTGACATTGATGTATTTTCCAACCGCCTGCTCAACAGCTGCCGCCGTTTTCAAAGGACGCTCCAAACCAGGACTAGTCACTTCCAACATGTATTGGTCTGGAAATGGATCTGGTTTAATCCCATCCAGGAGCGGGCTGATGACCTCTGATAAGTCTGCCGTATCTTGCAGGGAAATGCCACCCTCCTTATCCACAAAAATGGACAGGACATACTCTCCACCCATCTTGCCATATTCCACATCCACCAGCTCATAAGGGGGCTGGATGGAGGGAGCAATCGCCTCTGTGACCAAATCAACAATCGATGACATAGACACCTCCTTCGTTATCTTAAGGTACAGGTAAAGGGTTGACTTGCGCCAACCCCCTTTACTTCTTATTTACTCCTATCATTCTAGCACATGCCAGAGAAAATAGCAAGAAAAACGATGCGAAAAGGCAGCCTGTACGAACTGCCTCCTCTTTTATTGTTTAAAACTGTGCTTCTACGCGGTAGATAACTTGTCCTTTGTTCGAGAATTTCTCTTCATACTCGGTCATGACATTGCCTTCTAAACCATCCGCATGGAGGTCCAACCAGACCTGTTTGAGTGTCATGCCATATTGAGAAAAGCTGGCCAAGCTATATTCAAATAAACCACGATTGTCCGTTTTAAAATGAATCTCTCCCTCTTCAGGAAGTATTTCCTTATAGGTATCTAAGAAGGACTTGTAGGTCAAGCGACGTTTTTCATGACGTTTTTTAGGCCATGGATCTGAGAAATTCAGATACAATTGGTCAATTTCTGCTGGTGCAAAATAGTTAGTCAAACTAGATCCATCTACCTGGAGCAATTTAATATTGGGCAAACCAGCCTCAATAACACGATCCAAGGCGTAGCTCAAGACCGTCATCTGAATGTCAATCCCAATATAGTTGATATCCGGATTTTGAGCGGCCATGCCTGTTACGAAACGCCCTTTCCCTGAACCAACTTCAATGTGGATAGGGTTGCTGTTTCCAAAAATTTCAGCCCACTTCCCCTTGCACTCTTCCGGATTGGAGATAACATACTGGGGATTATTGGCTAGGAGCTCACTAGCACCTTTACGATTTCTTACTCTCATTGATACTTATAAAAATTCTGTCTAAATAACCGCAGGGCATAGATTTCTAGATTCGCCGCCTCGGTATTGTTACTTTCAAGTTGTTTAGAAATTTGGTTAAGGAAGCCTAGTTGGCCATACCAATAAATCTTACTGATAACCGTACTGTTGTACTTGTAGCCATAGCCCTTGAGCCACTCTTCCCATTCCTGTCTAGGAATGTAATGGGTCAATATAAAGGCGACATCTAACATCCGATCGGTCACACAGGCTGTTTCCCAATCCGTCAAATAAATCAGTCCACTTGTCGTTTCCACCCAGTTTTTATGGTGGAGATCCCCATGGACAAAGGTTGCCAAATCCTGTCTGAAACGTGGTGTGGTCTGCAACAATTCTCTGCAGATAGATTGCAGGTAGGAATTACCAGCTAATTGCTTGGGCGCTTCTTTTTGCCACTTCTTCACCAACTCCGCCGGCTCCAAATAGGTATAACTTAGTTGGAGAGCCTGATTGAGCAGAATGCGTGAAAAGTGCATTCTGACCAAAATTTGCTGGACCTGTTTCCCAGACATATCGTGACGATTAAGAGTCCGACCATTCAGCCATTCCTGAACAGCTCGGTCTCCCACACCCAAATCCCTATCGCTACTTAAGATGGGCGGAGTGATTTGTTCCCGAGCCAGAGCATTGACAATCGGTGGCATTTCATACTTGACAAAAACAGGCGTACCATCTGGTCGCAAGCCTTTGTATGCTTTTCCGCTGTTTCCTGCAATAGACTGCAACTGTAGCCCGCTGGTATCAATCTGCATGCCATTCCTCCTTTAAAAACTCCTTACTATTTTACTAGTTTTAGGCCATTTAGTCAATCAATTTTTTCGCTTTACTATCCAGGTAGAGCTGATTTAAAAGAATTCCGATTCCAATAAAGACCAGCAAATACTGCTTTTCCTCCAGCAGCAATAGGCCTAGCACAGACTGCAAAATCAAGGAAAGATACAAAATCTGTCGCAGGACTCGTTTAAAGCTAATCAGTCGTTTGTCTGGACCGACTGGCAAAAGCTCGGCCATCAGTTGATAATCATAGGCGTGATAGAGCGGAAGCAATTGGAACAAGAGCAAATAATGAAATAAACTGGCTAATCCTACTGAGAGCCAGGATTCCCTCACCGTAACAAAAAATACAATGGATAAGATTACCAGTCTAAGAGCCAGTGAAAGGTAGTCCCCACTGCGCAAAAAGGCCCTCATGAAAAGATAGTCCCAGGTAAAGCCAGTTTCTTTTTTAATATGCCCCAGTAGCCCATCCAAATAGGAACGACGTTTGACAAAGCTAGTCAGCCCCTTAACATTGGTAAAGAGGGAGAAAAATTTCAATATCGACGTTTTTCTCTTGCTCTCATATTGAAGAGCCTGTTCCCAGTCCACCCTTTCTTCTTCCATAAAGGCCAGGAGTTTCCATCGAAAATAGAAATATTTGGCAATGGTTAGCATGAAAATCAATGGAATAAAAAGTAGAATAGGAAGTTTTAATTTGAGGTAGAGCGGGAGTAGAATCAATTGACCAACAAGTTGGAGGCTAGCCCAGACCAAAAAGGCCCTGCGATTGGCAGCAAAGAAGATTTCAGGCATTTCAGCTTCTTTTGATAGTAGGAATATCTTATCAGCCTCCTCTACGTAGGTGGCAACATTGCCTGCCAAGAATAGCAGCAAGCTGACCAGGGCCAAAATAACGTACAGCAACCAGGACTGACTGGACAGGTTTTCTAGCAACTGCCGATACTGTAACGCCAGAAAGCCAAAAAGTACCAAAACAACCAAAACAAAGTGGTCATTCAGTACATAACGAAGATAGGTTGCACACTGCCTTAAAAATAGATTTTTTCGTTGACCAAAGAGCGCCTTCATCCCTGCCCTCCTTCTTGGGTCAAACTAAGATAAATCTCGTTAAGGCTAGCATCCTGCATGGCAAATTCCTGGCGTAGGTCAATCAGATTGCCCGTAGCCTTGACCCGACCCTTATGTAGGATAACGAACCGATCACACATTTTTTCAGCGGAATCGAGAACATGGGTGGACATCAAAATGGAGCTTCCCTGAGCCTTTGCTTGATTGAGCAAGTTAATTAAATCCGCAATCGCAATCGGATCCAGACCCAAGAAAGGTTCATCGACAATCAGCAAACTCGGCTCAACCATAAGGGCGCAAATAATCATGACCTTTTGTTTCATGCCTTTTGAAAAATTCACAGGGAACCAGTCCAAACGGTCTTCCAGCCTAAAAATAGCCAATAGTTCTTGAACACGCGCCCAGGCAGATTCAGCTTCCAAATCATAGGCCATCATCACTAACTCGATATGCTCTTTCAGGGTCAGTTCCTCATAGAGACTAGGCGTTTCAGGTATAAAACCAATTTTTTTTCGATAGGTAGCCATGTCTTCGTTGATCCCCTGCCCATCAATTAGAATTTCTCCTTTGTAAGGGCTTAGGAGACCGATGATTTCTTTAATAGTAGTTGATTTCCCGGCACCATTCAAGCCAATCAAGCCGACTAGCTCCCCATCCTTCACCTTAAAATCTACATCATGTAAAACAGGAATATTGGCATAGCCACCTGTTATATTTTTTACTTCTAACATACATTTCGTCCTATTATTTGATATAATTATTATACCAAAAATCCTAGAAAGAGGTTGCATTATGTCAGATTGTATTTTTTGTAAAATTGTCTCAGGAGAAATCCCTTCTTCCAAGGTCTATGAAGACCAACATATTCTTGCCTTTTTGGACATTACCCAGGTAACTAAAGGCCATACCTTGGTCATCCCTAAAAAACATTTTCGTAATGTCTTAGACTTGGACCAGGAAACAGCCAGCCAACTATTTTCAGCCATTCCAGCTATCGCTAGCCACTTGAAAGACAAACTAGGAGCAAGCGGACTCAATATTGTCAATAATAATGAGGAAGTTGCTGGTCAAACGGTCTTTCATACCCATATCCACCTACTGCCTCGATTTGAGGGACAAGATGGCCTGGATATCCGATTTGCAACAAATGAACCTGATTTCCCAGCCCTAGCCCAACTAGCCCAAGACCTCTACATAGGAGAATAATCATGAAACTTCGCCACCTACTGCTAGCCGTCGGAGCTGCTCATTTGGCCTACCAGGCTGTAAAACACCGCAAGGAAATCGCTGCAGAGGCTAAAGAAACCAAAGAACTGGTCCAACGTATCCAGGCAGATAAGCAGAAAATAACAGACCAGTTAGCCCTGCTCAATTCATTCAAGGCGCCTGTCCAGGAACTCAGCAAGGATTTACAGTACCAACTAAAGGTTTACCAGCAGAGTATCGCAGGCAACCTGACTGAAATCCAAAAATTTACTGATAAATACAAAACAGAAGATTCTCAACATTGGGAGCGGGAATGAACTCGTCAAAGCTAAGAAGAGTTCGTCAACAAGTCTCTATTTCTTGTTGTTGACCTAAAACGGTCTATCCCCAGACCGCCTCGCATTCCTATTTCTTGGCTCGGGCTTAAAACCTCCACAGGAACCTTTAACTCCACCCCGCATAGCTTCAAAGGTTCGGGGAACCTTTGAAGGTTGGAAATTGAACTAACTCTGTTCGTATCAAAAAACAGTCTGGGGAGAGACCAACCACTGCGCTGATATGTTGACACGAACGAAAGAAAGCAAGCCTAGACTTTTTGCCTAGGCTTCTTTCTATGTACAAACTCGAGATTGTCTATCACTGGCCATCTTCTGCTGAGCTAGAAGAGGTTTCGACCTGACTGGACTCCGAATCTCTTGACTTAGAGGTCTCTGTTTGGCTATAGTCAATATCGTAGGTTGGCGCTGTTTCCGGTTCGTAGGTTTCACCGTTGGCTTCAACTTCGATATCATTAGTATAGGCATTGATGACCTCGATTGGACTGGATTGTCCAAAGAGATATTCCAAAACCTTGATGTTGGTCTTGATTTTAGAAACTTTTGGTAAGCCCAAGGATTCCTTGAGGACATTTTGCATTTCCAAAACATGGGCCGCCGTCGGTATCTGGTAAGACAACTCGTCAATTGTGTGACCTTCACCACCCAATTGGTAGGATTCAACCTGGTTCAGAGCATCCTTATAGCCCAGAAGACTAGGAATGGTTGAATTTGAAATCACAAAATCCGTCCGCATGTGCTTAGAGACAGCTTTCAAAATCTTTTTATACTGCGTAAATCCATCCAATTGCAAGAGCTTGGTCACCAGGGCCTGGATAACCTCACGCTGCCGCTTCTGCCGACCAATATCTCCCTCCGGATCATCGTAACGCATCCGGGCATAGACCAAGGCCTGGTCTCCATTGACCAATTGCTCCCCAGGTGGAACGACAGCTGTGTAGGCAGGTTCATACTCATCGATAGTAATCGGGAAGCCCAAGGTATTGTTGACCTTGATACCACCGATGGCATCAACCAGCTCCACCAGGCCATCCATATTGATTTCGACATAGCGATTGATGGTAATATCCATCATCTTCTCAATGGTCGCAATGGACATGGCCGCCTGACCATAGGCATAGGAGTGATTCAACTTCTCAATCTTATCACTAGAACGACCATTCTTATTGGCTATCTCTACCATGATGTCACGCGTCAAGCTCATCATGGTCGTTTTCTTAGTTAGAGGATTGACCGTCACCAAAATCATGGAGTCACTCCGCCCTTCTTCCCAGTCCAGACCCCGAGTTGCCTGGTCGGTATCCACCCCCATCAAAAGAATGGTCAAGGGCTCAGTAGCCTCGATAATCCCTTCATCTTCTCGGTTACCGATAGAGCGAAAAGTCTTTGCAATCTCCCCGGTCGAGTAATTCAAAAAAGTCGCGGTATAGATTGCTCCTGCCCCGATTGTCAACGCTAGGATGGACAAGAACATCAATAAAATTTTAGTTCCTATTTTCATTATTCACCTATTAACTTGGCCATAGAATACAAATCTAGCCAATCTCCCTCATCTGTTCTAGCTCCCCTTGCCAGAGTCCCTTCAATCTTGAAGCCCAATTTTTCATACAAAGCCACTGCTCTTTGGTTGCGGACCTGAACCGTCAATTCTAAACGCTTGAGCAAATCCATTTCCTCAGCCCAATGAATCACTTCCTCCAGCAAGATGGAACCCAGTCCCTGTCCCCAGTAGGCTTTTTTAACCGCAATAAAAATAGTTCCGATATGACTAATCCGAAACTGACTGGAGGACTTGACCGACACTACTCCAATGACTTCATCGTCTAACTTGGCCAGCAACTGCAGCTCCCGAGGATTTTCTATGCAAGCCGTAAAAATATCTTCGATATCTTGGACACCAAGCCTAAACCCCGTCTCATCCATGACAAGAAAATCGGTTTCGCCTGCGACCTGGTTCATAAAGTCAATAAAGGATTGGGCATCAGCTGGTTCTGCTTCCTGAAAATAAATTTCCTTCTCAACAATCATCTAACAACTCTTTCAATTGGGCACTACGCGGTCCTGACGCACTAAACTCCAACCTCCGACCGTCCTTTTCGATGGCAATACGAACTGTAAAAACATCGTCCAAGAGATCGGCATCTAACAACTCTCCCCATTCAATCACGGTCACCCCATCGCCATACAAAAAATCATCTAGGTCAATGGAATCCGGATCATCACCAATCCGATAGACATCTAAATGATAGAGTGGCAGACGACCCTCATACTCTCTTACAATGGTATAGGTTGGGCTTTTTATCATTTGCTCAATATTCAGTCCCAGGGCAATTCCCTTGGTCAAGGTCGTTTTCCCAGCACCTAGCTGACCTGATAAAACAAGGACATCCCCTGCCCTAAGCAATCCTCCTAGTTTTCTTCCAATAGCTTGTAATTCTTGTTCATTTTGACTATACATGTCTAACATTATAGCATAGCTTCCCCTAGTTTGTCATGGTCCTACCCAACAAAAAAACTGGGTCTCCCCAGTTTCAAAGTTGCTTTAGATAATCGCTAAGATAATGAAGTTCAAGATAAAGAGTGCTGTTGAACCCCAGAGGATTGGGTGAATCTCATTTGCCTTACCAGTCGAAACTTTTACCAAGCAATAGAAGATAAAGGCTGCCGCAATACCGTAAGAGATAGAGAAGCAAAGGGCCATGAAGAAGGCCGCGAAGAAAGCAGGAAGCGCATCTTCAAAGTTTTGCCAATCCACATCAAGGAAGCTGGATACCATCATCACACCGACGATAATCAAAGCTGGTGAAGTTGCCGCTGCTGGCACGATACCAACGAATGGCAAAATGAGGATAGATAATAGGAAGAGAACTGCAGTTGTCACAGCTGTCAAACCAGTACGTCCGCCTGCAGAAATACCAGCCGCAGACTCCACGTAAGTTGTCGTATTTGACGTACCAAAAATCGCACCAATTGACGTACCGATAGCATCTGCAAAGAGAGCACGGTCCATTTTAGAGTTAAAGCCTGTACTATTTTCAAGCGCCTTCTCATCTTCCTCAGAGAAAATGCCTGTCTTACGGCCAGTACCGATGAAGGTTCCCAAGGTATCAAAAGTATCTGACAAGCTAAAGGCAAAAATGGTCATCAACACTAGTGGCAAACGGCTAGAGTCCGCAAAGAGTGAAGCCATGCCATCAAAGGCTGCTAGGAAGGTTGTGCCAAGCTCAGCAAAAGCAGAACCGATATTATTGTTGGCAAAATCAATAGCAGAAATATCAACCACACCAGCTGGAATCCCCGCAAGAGTCGTAGCAATGATACCAATCAAAATCGCACCGCGAACATTTTTAATGACCAAGACAGCAGTCAAGAGAAGACCAAAAACAGTCAAGAGAACGCTTGGATCTGTAAAGGTTGAGATGGCTGGAACAACGCCACCACCTGCAAACACGGAGAAGACCCCGTTTGAGAAGGTTTCAGCTGTCGCATCAGCAGGAGCAACACCATTAACTGTGATGATATCCGAAGCTGACGTCAGGAAGGTAATTAGGTTTGAATTTTTGAAGCCAAGGTAGGCTACGAAAACCCCGATACCACCACCGATAGCATGTTGCAAGCTAATTGGAATAGCTTTGATGATGCTCTTACGAACCTTGGTCACTGTGATAAAGACGTTGAAGAGTCCGCAAAGGAATACCATTGCCAAAGCTTCCTGCCAGGTGAAACCAAGTCCAATAACAACAGTATAAGTAAAGAAGGCGTTGAGACCCATACCTGGCGCCAAGGCATAAGGTACATTGGCAAAGAGACCCATAACCAAAGTTGAAACCGCACTAGCGATAATGGTTGCCAAGAAAACTGCCTGAGAAGGCATACCTGCAACACTGAGGATGCTAGGGTTCACAAACAAGATATAAGACATAGCGAAGAATGTCGTAAGACCTGCCATGATTTCAGTTGAAACAGTCGTCCCATGATCTTTAAGTTTGAAAAATTTATCCATTTTTTCGTTTCTCTCCTTTTAATTTACGAACGATACTTGAATTATAAACAAAAAATATTCACAATTCAAGAATTTTAATGCTGAAAGCGTTATTTTTTGTAAAATCACAGTTATTCATTCGTAAATAACGAACATTCTAAGTGATATAAGCCTGTCTCATCAAAAAGATAAGTATTTTTGCAAATAGTTCCTGATTCTGTTATACTGAACAGTACTTATTTTATGCTAGAAGGAAGTGACCGGTATGACCAAAAAAATCATCGCTCTGGACTTGGATGGAACGCTCTTAAACAAGGAAAGTCAGCTATCTGACTACACCATTGCGACCATCCAAAAAGTACGCCAAGCTGGCCATACCGTCATCATCGCAACAGGTCGCCCTTACCGTATGGCTGACCAATTTTACCATCAGCTCAAGCTGGATACACCCATGATTAACTTCAATGGTTCCCTCATCCATATTCCGGAGAAAAAATGGGCTTGGGAAAAGAATATTCTGATTGATAAAAAATACCTATTGGAATTTTTAAAGGAAGAGTCTACCTTTGAGGCGGACTTCATCGCAGGCGAATACAAGAATAAATTCTTTATTACCCAGGATCATCTGGACAAGATTGACCCAGCTTTAATGGGAGTTGAGCAAATCACCCCTGAAACCCTGATTAGGCCAGAATTGATTACCAGCGACCCCCACTCTATCCTCATGCAGACCAGAGCAGCTGACAAGTATCAACTAGCCAAGGAAATGAAAGCCCATTTCAATAACGAACTAGAAATCAATACCTGGGGCGGTCCGCTCAATATCCTAGAAACCTGTGCCAAGGGAGTAAACAAGGCCACTGCCCTAACCTATCTGCTCGACCAGATGCAGGCCAGTCCAAAAGATTTGGTTGCCTTTGGTGATGAACACAATGACATAGAGATGCTGGAGTTAGCCGGAACAGCCTACGCCATGAAAAATGCCAGCGACTCACTATGCCCCCATGCCGATCGATTGACCGAATTCGCTAATTTTGAAGACGGTGTTGCCAGAGAATTGGAAAAATTATTTTTATAAGGATAAAAAGGTTTGGAAAGTCTATATTTCTAATCCTTTTTCTTTTATTCCTTGTATGAAGCAAGTTTTATCAATTTTATATCATTATAATATGCAAGAAATAATGTGTAACTTTTCAGAAAGATTGCAAAAATTGTCACAAAATTGGTTGACAAAGTAATGAAAGCGATTTATAATAAGTAAGTTGGTTCTATGAAAGCCTTTTCCAATCGCTACCATAGAACAAGAAAAATTTTAGGGGGTACAATAATGAGTATTGGAATCATTATTGCAAGTCATGGCGAATTTGCAGCTGGCATTCATCAGTCTGGCTCCATGATCTTTGGCGAACAAGAAAAAGTACAAGTTGTTACTTTTATGCCAAGTGAAGGTCCAGATGATCTCTATGCCAAGCTCAATAACGCCCTTGACGCGTTTGACGCAGATGATGAAGTCTTGGTGCTGGCTGACCTTTGGAGTGGTTCGCCATTTAACCAAGCGAGCCGCTTAGCTGGGGAACATCCAGAGCGCAAAGTAGCCATCATCACCGGACTTAACTTGCCAATGCTAATTCAAGCCTACACAGAGCGTCTAATGGATGCTTCTGCAGGGGTTGAAAAGGTTGCCGCAAACATTATCAAGGAAGCCAAAGATGGTATCAAGGTTCTTCCAGAAGAACTTCAACCAGCTGAGGCTGCTCCAGCTGCAAGTGCTGCTCAAGCACCTAAAGGAGCAATCCCACCAGGAACTGTTATCGGTGATGGTAAGTTGAAAATCAACTTAGCTCGTATCGATACTCGTCTCTTGCATGGTCAGGTCGCTACTGCTTGGACTCCAGCTTCTAAGGCTGACCGTATCATCGTCGCTTCAGATACAGTTTCACAAGACGACCTTCGTAAGCAATTGATCAAGCAAGCGGCTCCAGGAAACGTTAAAGCAAACGTTGTTCCTATCAAGAAACTGATTGAGGTTTCTAAAGATCCTCGCTTCGGTAACACACACGCTTTGATTCTCTTTGAAACACCTCAAGAAGCTCTTGAAGCAATCGAAGGTGGCGTAGAAATCAAGGAATTGAACGTTGGTTCTATGGCTCACTCAACAGGTAAAACAATGGTGAACACTGTTCTTTCTATGGATAAGGACGATGTTGCAACCTTTGAACGCTTGCGTGAACTTGGTGTCAAATTCGATGTCCGTAAAGTTCCAAACGATTCACCAAAAGATTTGTTTGACTTGATTAACAAGGCAGATGTTAAATAATAACTGATTAACACTGTGTGATTATCAGAAATATGAAAGGATTATAAATATGTCAGATATTTCAATTATTTCTGCAATTTTGGTCGTTTTTGTGGCCTTTCTTGCAGGTATGGAAGGTGTCCTTGACCAATTCCAATTCCATCAACCAATCGTTGCATGTACCCTCATCGGTCTTGTTACCGGTAACCTAACAGCTGGTGTTATGCTTGGAGGAACTCTCCAACTTGTTGCTCTTGGCTGGTCAAACATCGGTGCTGCGATTGCACCAGACGCTGCCCTTGCTTCTGTTGCTGCCGCTATCATCTTGATTAAGGGTGGTGACTTCTCAGCAACTGCTATCTCAGTTGCTCAAGGTCTTGCGATCCCTCTTGCTGTTGCAGGTCTTTTCCTTACAATGCTTGTGCGTACTGCATCTGTTGCCCTTGTACACGGTGCTGACGCTGCTGCAGAACGCGGTGATTTCGGTGCACTTGAGCGCTACCACTTGATCGCTCTTTCACTTCAAGGTCTTCGTATTGCTGTTCCTGCTGCCCTTCTTCTTGCTATCCCAACTGAGGCTGTTCAAGCTGCTCTTGAATCTATGCCAGCTTGGTTGTCAGGTGGTATGAACGTCGGTGGTGGTATGGTTGTTGCCGTAGGTTTCGCTATGGTTATCAACATGATGGCTACTCGTGAAGTATGGCCATTCTTCGCTATCGGTTTCGCTCTTGCTGCTGTTAGCCAATTGACACTTATCGCTCTTGGTGCTATCGGTGTATCTCTTGCCTTCATCTACCTTAACCTTTCTAAAAAAGGTGGAAACGGTGGCGGAGCTGGTTCTAACGATCCAATCGGCGACATCCTAGAAGACTACTAAGAAGAAAGGAAGAACACAATCATGACAGAAAAAATTCAACTTTCAGTAAAAGATCGTAAAGCGATTTGCTGGCGTTCAACCTTCCTTCAAGCATCATGGAACTTTGAGCGTATGCAAAACTTGGGTTGGGCTTACACAATGGTTCCAGCTATCAAAAAACTTTACACTAAGAAAGAAGATCAAATTGCGGCTCTTAAACGCCACATGGAATTCTTTAACACACACCCATACGTTGCTGCACCTATCGTCGGTGTAACACTTGCCCTTGAAGAAGAGCGTGCAAACGGTGCTGACATCGATGACGCTGCTATCCAAGGTGTGAAAATCGGTATGATGGGACCTCTCGCTGGTATCGGTGACCCAGTATTCTGGTTTACAGTACGTCCTATCCTTGGTGCCCTAGGTGCTTCACTTGCTGTGTCAGGTAACATCCTTGGCCCAATCCTCTTCTTCGGTCTTTGGAACGCTATCCGTATGAGCTTCCTATGGTACACTCAAGAGTTTGGTTACAAATCAGGTAAAGAAATCACTAAAGATATGTCAGGTGGTATCCTCCAAGACATCACTAAAGGGGCTTCTATCCTCGGTATGTTCATCCTTGCCGTACTTGCTCAACGTTGGGTATCTATCGGCTTCAACTTCACGGTTTCTGAAGTTCCACTCTCAGAAGGTGCCTACATCGAGTGGGATAAATTGCCAGAAGGCTACGAAGGTATCCAAAAAGCCTTTGAATTGGTTGGTCAAGGTTTGTCACAAACTCCAACTAAAGTTACTACTTTCCAACAAAACTTGGACGGTCTTATCCCAGGCTTCATGCACTTGCTTCTTACCTTCCTATGTATGTGGTTGTTGAAGAAAAAAGTTTCTCCAATCACTATCATCGTTGGTTTGTTCGCATTCGGTATCGCAGCTCGCCTACTTGGAATTATGTAATCCATTAAGAAACCCCGCTCATGCGGGGTTTTATGGTATAATTAAACAAGAAATGAGGTAACTATGGCACAATCATTAAACAAACACGTCGAACTATCCACAACAGGCGTTTCCTATCTCAGTCTTGCAGGTGGAACGGTTGGCAAGTTCCTGCTAGGTGATCAAGCTCTGGAATTTTATGCTGATAACAACGTTGAAAATTACGTTCAAATTCCTTGGACATCTATCGATCAAATCGGTGCCAATGTTTCCAACAAGAAAATCAGTCGCCACTTCGAAGTCTATACTGATAGCGGTAAATTCCTGTTTGCTTCTAAAGATTCTGGTAAAATCCTAAAAATTGCTCGTGAACATATTGGCAATGATAAGGTGGTCAAATTACCAACTCTCCTGCAAATTCTAGGACAGAAAATCTCAAATCTATTTGCAAAAAAATAAAAAATCAAGTATAATAAGACAAACGGATAAGTAGTATCAGGCGTTTTTCAGAAAGTCTGCGGTCGCTGTGAGCAGATAAACAAGGGATATGAAATTCTACCGTTGGCTAAAAATGACATACTTAAAGTGCACAGAATGTGAAGCTGGATGGAACCGCGGTAACTATCGCTCCAGCATCTCTCATTCTGTGTTTTTTATTCTAAAGGAGACATCTATGCTAGATATCAAACGTATTCGTACAGATTTTGACGGAGTAGCTGCCAAACTTGCTACTCGTGGTGTGGCTGCTGAAACCTTGGCAGACATCAAGGACTTGGATGCTAAACGCCGCGAAATCTTGGTTACTGTAGAAGAATTAAAAGCAGAGCGCAACACCGTTTCTGCGGAGATTGCCCAAGCAAAACGCAATAAGGAAAACGCTGATGACAAGATTGCTGCCATGCAAAAATTGTCTGCGGATGTGAAAAACTTAGACGCTCAACTCTTGGAAATTGATGAAAAACTAAATGCCATTCTTGCAGTTCTTCCAAATACGCCTCACGATTCTGTCCCTGTTGGTGCAGACGAAGAAGAAAACGTGGAAGTTCGCCGTTGGGGAACACCTCGTGAATTCACTTTCGAGCCAAAAGCTCACTGGGATTTGGGCGAAGACCTGGATATTTTGGACTGGGAACGTGGGGCAAAAGTAACCGGTGCCCGCTTCCTCTTCTACAAGAACTTGGGTGCCCGCTTAGAACGTGCCCTCTACAACTTCATGTTGGACGAGCATATCGCAGAAGGCTACCAGGAAATCATCACGCCTTACATGGTCAACCACGACTCTATGTTTGGTACTGGTCAGTATCCAAAATTCAAGGAAGATACTTTCGAGTTGGCGGATACCAACTTCGTCCTTATTCCAACTGCGGAAGTGCCATTGACCAACTACTACCGCAACGAGATTTTGGAAGAAAAAGATCTACCTATTTACTTCACTGCTATGAGCCCTTCTTTCCGTTCTGAAGCTGGTTCTGCTGGTCGTGACACCCGTGGTCTTATCCGCCTTCACCAATTCCACAAGGTTGAAATGGTCAAATTTGCCACACCGGAGCAATCTTATGATGAATTGGAAAAAATGACCGCAAATGCAGAAAATATCCTTCAAAAATTAGGCTTGCCATACCGCGTTTTAGCCCTCTGCACAGGCGATATGGGCTTCTCAGCTGCTAAGACCTACGACTTGGAAGTCTGGATTCCAGCCCAAAATACCTACCGTGAAATCTCAAGCTGTTCCAACACAGAAGATTTCCAAGCTCGCCGTGCCCAAATCCGCTACCGCGACGCTGCTGACGGCAAGGTTAAATTGCTCCACACCCTCAATGGGTCTGGTTTAGCAGTTGGTCGTACCGTGGCTGCCATCCTTGAAAACTACCAAAATGAAGACGGTTCTGTCACCATTCCAGAAGTTCTCCGTCCGTATATGGGTGGGGCGGAAGTAATCAAACCTTAGCCTTAGGAGGACAAGAGTATGAAAAAGACGTTATACAAAGATAAAAACCGCAAGGAGCTTGCTGGTGTCATCGCTGGCCTGTATGATTACTTCAATCTATACGAAAACTACGGTTGGAAATTAGAAAACGTTCGATTGGTAGTCATCTTCTTGGCCATTATCACTAATTTACCTTTTTTAACTGCCTATATCATTCTAGCCATACTTTTACCAGATAAATCTGAACTTAACTAAAGCTAACAAAGAACAGATGGATATAACAAAACGCATAAAAGCAAGTTTTAACTACATAATTTTATGCGTTTTTTTGTTTCGGAAAAAACTATAGACATTTGAATTAGCTTTGAAACATTGCAACTTTCGAATTGCTCTACTCTAGTACTGCCTGCACCTCAGTTCCTTGTCTGAAAGCTAATTCATTCGACTATATAAAAACCGGCAGCAGAATGGTAAGCGAATTCTGATTTGTATTGCAATTGTGGATATTCAAAAAGCAAGTAGAATTCCTACTCGCTCTTTTCATTTATCTAAAAATCTACTCCCAAAGTCTTTAATTGTTGACGAATCTTATCTTCTAGAGCCCGAATCTCTAGTCTATCTTGTTCTAGTTGCTGCGTTACTTGCCCGATATCAATCTCTTCCTCTTCCTCAAAAGTATCAACATAACGAGGAATATTTAGATTGTAGTCGTTTTCTACAATTTCTTCTATTGATGCCAAATGAGCATATTTGTCAACTGACTGACGATTGTGATAGGTCTCAACAATTTTTTCTACCATGTCATCGGAAAGGTGATTCTGGTTCTTCCCTTTTTCAAACTCCTTGCTCGCATCGATAAAGAATACATCCTTGGTCTGACGATTTTTTTTGAAGACTAGAATAGTGGTTGGAATGCCTGTGCCATAAAACAGGTTAGCTGGCAAGCCAATAACTGCATCCAGGTAATTTTTGTCAATAATCAGTTTGCGAATATGGCCTTCTGCCGCTCCCCTAAAGAGCACTCCGTGTGGTAAAACAATGGCCATGGTCCCTGTATTATTCAGATGATAAAGACTGTGTAAGATAAAAGCAAAGTCCGCTTTAGAGGCTGGTGCTAACTTACCGTATTCCATAAACCGTGGATCCTTCAATTTGGACTCACGATTGTCCCATTTAGCAGAGTAGGGTGGGTTTGCGACGACCGCATCAAAACTACGTGGCTGATCGATTCCAAGTTCATCCACCCCGTCCGGCCAGTCACTTTCTAAGGTATCAGCATTATTCAAAATCATATTGCTGTAGCCGACCTGATGCATCATCAGGTTCATCCGCGCCAAGTTATAAGTAGTTGTGTTCATTTCTTGGCCATAGAATTTGATATGCTGGCCCTGAGGTAGTTCATTACGCACTGTTAGTAGCAAGGACCCTGAACCCATGGTTGGATCGTAAACAGAGAAGCTAGTATCTGATTTTTCCAAACCTAAAGTAACAATCTTGGCTAAAATCTTACTCACTTGATGCGGGGTATAAAATTCTCCACCTTTTTTACCTGCCGAAGCAGCAAACTGTCCAATAAGGTACTCGTAGATTTCTCCCAGAATATCCTTTCCTTCGTCATTTTTATACTCAATGCTGTCAATCAGCTTCACAATACTGTTCAAGGATTTTGCACGCGCAACTGTTGAATTGCCCAAACGAGAGTCCCCTAGATTGATGTCATTAAAGACGCCTCTGAAATCTTCCATAGCATCCTGATTGAGTTCTACATTGGCATTAAAATGATCGAAAATCGTCTGGTAATCACTCGCTACAATCTCACTGTTATCAATTTTGGCTACCAGTCTTGCCCATGTATCTTCAGGCTCGATGGCATACCCAAGGTGAGAAGCTGTATTTTCCAAATGCTCTACCAAGTCATTCCCAACTGCTTCTCGCGCATAGGCATCCTGAACAGTTTCCCCTAGAGCAGGACTGATAATTTCATCTTCCACCAAGAAACGCTCTTGATGCTCAGATAGGTAGCGATAAAACATGAAGGCTAGGATATAGTTCTTATATTCCGAAGCATCCATGTTTCCTCGCAATTCATTAGCCATAGACCAAATTTGATTGGTAATGGCTTGAATAGTTTTTGACATGTTTTTGTAATCCTTTCATGTTGTTTCATTTTTTACTCAAAATCTCATTTTCGCTGATGAAGAGTAATAAGCTGATCTAGGTCGGAGAAGAAGCTGCCGATGGCTTCTTGTTCGGGGAGGGTGGGGAGGGAGAGAGGCATTTGAGACATTTGTTTACCTGATACCTCAACAAAAGTTGAACCTGCCCCTATAACTTCTCCATGCTTTTTTAGCATATTAGTGAGCGAAAAAATAAAGTAAGAATCAAGACTATCTTTTTTCGGAATAATGGACTGAAAACCTTGATTCGTTGTACCTTCTTTGGCTAAAATCGCAGTGTTACCAATTCCAGCACGTGAGGTAAATAAAACAGTTCCGATAGGTAACATTTTTGCAGAACTTTTCTCTAAACCTAAATCTGATATTTTTCGTTGACTCGAAGAAACATAAATTTTTTTACCAATTTCAGCAGGAGAATACCAATCAATATCACCATTCCAATATTCATTAATAGATGTACTCGGTGTTCCACCTCCCACTATCTCCGCCACCTCCCCCAACTTACGCTGTTTCCAAGTAGTTGTGAAAGTAGGGCTTTCATTGTATTTTCAGGCAAAAATAATAGTTCCGATTGAAAGTCGCTTTCTGAAAACTCGACTTAAAACTGGTTTTTTCGTTCTTGTTCAAACTCCAAGGAGCGTTTGAGTAATTGGGATAATCCAGTCACATCTTGTTCCGCTAACATCTCCATATAAAGAGCTCGATCTTCCTTACTAATCAGTACGGGTGCTCCCAATTTGAGCATACTTTGAAACATCAAAATCAGCCGTCCTGTCCGGCCGTTCCCATCACTGAATGGGTGAATACGCTCGAACTGAATATGCACATCTGCCAGCACCTCTAACAGCTCTGCTATTTCCAAAGACAACCTCAAGCGATAGTTGGCATTATCCACCCACTGTTGCATAAGAAAAGGCGTTTCCTCTGGCGATGCAGTCTTGAAGGTCGCACCAATAATAGCGTTTTGCACCGACTTAAACTGCCCCCGATCATGCTGGAGGCGGTCCATCAACAAGGCATGAATATCCTTAACCAGTCCCAAACTCAGCTCTTCCCCATTATCTAAGGCAAATAGCAGAGCTTGGAAGGCTTGTTTGTGATTTTCAATCTCGTAAAATTCACGGATACTCTTGTGCTTGCCAGGTAGCGTGCTTTCCAAAATAATCGAAACCGTCTCAGGCAGAGAAATGGTATTCCCCTCAATCCCGCTGGAATGATAGGCCATTCGTACCAGAAGGTCATCTAAATAATCCTGCGAATATGTCATACTGACCTCTTTCTATATAAACATCTGCTGTAACAAGGCTTTTTTCAACAGTTTCAGATGATCCAACTGACGCTGATGAAGAGTAATAAGCTGATCTAGGTTGGAGAAGAAGGAACCAATGACTTCTTGTTCGGAGAGGGTGGGGAAATCCAAGTCCACCTTTTTCAGATCTGAATTATGAAGATGTACTACAGATTTTCCCTGAGCACGTTTACTCAAGCCTTTTTGTTGTTTTCCATTAGATATAGTAAGTGCTAAAAATACAGGAAAAATCTCCGAGTGTAATCGAATTATATTTATATCTCCACCTAAGATTATGCCCTTTTTTGCAACAACGGAAGCCCTAGCAATATCTAGTGAACTTTCACCCGAAGCAGGTACTAACACCTCACCACCTTCACTATACACTACACTTTTTTTATTATCTTCAACAGATACAAAAGTATCAACTTCTGAGATAACCGTTTCATACTTCGTATATAGACGACCATATAAAATAATCGGTGAACCTTCAATAACTAAATCTTTCTTCGAATAACCGTTTCCTTTGGCAAAAGTAGCCACCTCCCCCAACTTACGCTGTTTCCAAGCGTCCGTAAATTCTGGGAATCTTAGATCAGGAAAATCGTTTCCATTCCCTTTCGGAAACATTTTCTGTAACAAAGCCTTCTTCAATTCTTTAACATCATCTAATTTTCGCTGATGAAGAGTAATAAGCTGATCTAGGTCGGAGAAGAAGCTGCCGATGGCTTCTTGTTCGGAGAGGGTAGGGAACATGATTTCATAATTTGAGTATTCCTGCGCATTGACCCCAGGTTGTCCTGAACGCATAGACGTGATACTTATAAATCTCTCATAATTTGAAGTAAGGGTATTTTGAAAAACAAAATCAGGATTAAAAGTATCTTTGATTTTTACTCTAATCAAGAACCCTGCAAAATAAACTTTTCCATCTACACTTCTATAAATATAGCTTTTGCCGACACTGGCCCCTGTTCGTGCAAATAGAATATCTCCAATACTTAATCTGTATTCATCAAGACCAAATAGGTTTATTTCGGGAGAAGTTAAGTTACTAATATTGAACTCTCTGCTATCATCATCTATATCAGTAATTCTTAAATATTTATTTTCACCATCATACTCAGTTGCTGCCGAATTTAAACCATAGTCAAACGAAATCGCAACCTCCCCCAACTTACGCTGTTTCCAAGCGTCCGTGAATCCGGGGAAGCGCAATCGTGGTACGGTTGATTTTTCTTTTGTCATAGTCCCTCCTTTTCTACTTTCTTTTTGTTTCATTTTTGAAAGTTATTTTTGCAATTTTTCGGACGATTTCCATTCTATTATACGCTATCATCCAACAAAATCGCAACCTATTGCCCAACCAAGTCGTCGGCCAAATCATATAGTGCTTGTCTCAACTGATTACGGTACTGAATCTTGCTCAAGCCTTTAACAGCATCACCTTCTGCCCAGGTCTGGTAATCGCGACTAGCTTCTTTTATCAAGGTACGTAAGTGTCCGGTATCATCCAAGTCATTCTGACCATATCGATGTCTCGCCAACAACTCTCGTAGTTCTTGGTTGCGGATATGTTCCGTCAAGCCCCATTGGATTCGGAAAGCAAAGAGCTTCTTGTCAATGTAAACATGCGAGGCTTCTTGGATAATCTTCTGACTATCAATCCCCTTGACTGGATAAGCAAAGTTCATATCTTGTGTCGGAAAATCACCTCGATAGATTGCATCCCCTGTTTGACGAATCTGGTCAGCATAGTTGAGGTCTTCCAAACCGCTTGCAAATCTATCCAATTCATCCCTGGTAGCTGCGGCTTCTACCATCTTCTCTTCGTAAACCTGATTCAGCAAGAGCTCAACCAGTTCGGTCAATTTATCGTAGTCAATTGTCACTTCCTTGATGTGAGTCATCTTGAGTTCAATTTGGTGAATGCTAACTTTTTGCTCTTTCGCCAAGGTTCGTTTCAATTCGTTGGCTAAGACCGTCGTCAAAAGTTTTTCTTCCTCTACAGACATTCCCAAACTTTCAATAAAGCGGTCCGGCTGATTGTAATCAAATCCTTCAATCACCCCATCAACCTCCTCCGGCTGATACTGTTTGAGCTTAGACAGACCTTGATTGTAAGCACGGAGCAATTCCAACATAGCCTCACGCTTTTTCTCAGACTTCGGAATATCATTGAAATCACCCGTCAACTCTCTCAATTGGTCGACCGTTTGTTTGACTTCAGCAAATACTTCCTTGAAAGGCTTAGCCACCAATCCATTTTTTTCATTGTTGTTTTTTTGTTCCGCATCTGATAAATTGGCAGCACTATCATCTGCATAGATGGCCAAGGCCTGATTCATCAATTTCTCATTATGAGCTGGCCAGCGGTAATTGACCACCCGTCCAAAAGGTTTATTATCCATATCCTCCACACGATTGGTACGAGAATAGGCCTGGATAAGACTAGCTCCTTTTAAGGTTCGGTCAACATAAAGAGTATTGAGCTCAGGAGCATTGAAACCTGTCAATAACTGATCCACGACAATCACCAAATCTAAGTAGTTCTTGTCCTTGGCTGTTCTATTGAGGCGACTAACCAGGTCCTCTGTATAAGAAGCAACATCTGACAAGCCAAATGACGTCCCAAATTCTGTGTTATAGATCGTAATAGCTTCAAGCAAACCAGTATTTGACACGACCATGCTATCATTATTTTGAGTATTCAAGGCAAAGGTCACTCCCACCTTCAAGACCAGACCTCCTTGCTCTCGATGCAGTTGATTGATTCGTTGAAACTCTCGGAAATACATCATAGCCATGGGTGTGGAGGCCCTGCCTCCACCTACGTGGGTGGTGAACAAGGCATTGTAACGGCCATTGCCGGAGCGATTTGCCCAGTGTTTGAAGACATCTTCGACTACCAATCGAACATGCTCTGGATTTTCATCATAGACGCTAGAAGTCACCGCATCATCCATATCATCTGGACTTAGATTGGCAATCTTTTCTTCAATCTGTGCACTTGTCCACTTCGGGTATTTTTGCCGATAAAAATCTGGTAAGTAAGTTGTTTTTAGTTTTTCCTGATCGATGGTTGTCTCAAAATCCACCTTAAACCCTAGTACATTGCGGTCACTAATGGCATTTTTAATAGTGTAGGCATGAAGAAGAGGGCCAAAAATATCTTGCGTCCGCAGACTAGCACCTGTATCATCTAAGTTGGGAGTTCCTGTATAGCCAATCCAAGCCGCTTTCTTAAAGGCCTTTTGAATCCCTGCAAAACTATCTCCACCAGTTGAGCGATGGGCTTCGTCAACGATAAACACGATATGCTTATCTGGTGATTTGAAGGATTTTCTCTTCACCAGTGTATCCAATTTTTGCACAGAAGTAACGATAATCCCACTATCCTTACTAGTCAACTGCCGTGCCAAGGCTGTGGTATTTTGAGTTTCTCGAATACTGCCAAAACTATTTTCCCCAGCTTCTGGATCATAAGCCAGATAATCATCCTTAGTCTGATTGGTCAAAGCGATACGATCCACTAGAAAGACAACCTTGTCTACCTTGGGCATTCGACTTGCCAGCCAAGCTGTTTTAAAACTAGTGATCGTTTTCCCTGAGCCTGTAGTATGCCAGATGTAGCCAACCTTGTTACAGCCTAGTTCAAAATCGACTTTTTTTATCCCCTCAATGACCGCCTGAGTGGCGTAAACTTGATAGGGACGCATGACTTTCAGCATTTGTTTCTGCGGTGTCCCGTCTAAGATCATGTAGTTGGTCGCCATCTGATGGGCCATTGGAATGCTGAGCATGGAATCCGCAAATTCTTTCCAATTCCGAACTTTACTACCGTCAGATTTACGCTGCCAGTGGAAAGCAAAGTCCTTATTAAATTTCTCCGCAGTGGTATTGGCCATATAGCGAACATTGTTGGGGGCGATAGCGACTAGAATCTGCAAGGTAGAAAAAATATCCGTATATTGCCGTTCCTGGATATATTGGTGCATTTGGTTCAATGCCTTGTCCACATCTACCGTATCCTTTTTCTCTTCAATCTGAATAATAGGTAAGCCATTAATCAGCAAGGTTGTATCGAATATACATTCTCGTCGTCCAGGGATTTTAGGAGCCCTACGAATTTGGTTCACCACTTGGTAGACAGTGTCCCCACCGCCTATCTTACGTTGGTCGAATACTGTCAAAAATGTATGCCGTCCATCATCAAGCGTAATTTCCAATTCGGAAACACCGCTAATTCCATATAAAAACTGGCCAGCCTCATAAGGTGTCTTCAGATCTGAAATAATCTGCTTGACTTGAGCAAACTCGGTATCGCTCAAGGGGTTGTCCAATCGATGTTGGTTGTGTTGCCAGAGAATATTACGAAAATTTTCCCATAATTGCTCCGTTGTCTTGATACCCGGCTCATAAGTCCACAGTTTAGATTTGACTGCATACAGGGCCGAAGAATCACTAACAGACCATTCTAGACCTTCTAGGTGCTCCGGTTGTGTAATAGTCCCTGTCGTAATATATTGAATCAATTCTGTTTCAAATGCTAATTCATTCATGTGCGTAAACTTCCTTTAACAAATATGTTAGTCGTAAAAAATCTCCTTGCGCATAAGCTTGCCGCTTCTGCCGTAAGGCTAATCCATCTAAATAAATTTTTCCTAGTTTCTGCTGACTATCTAAAGGAGGCAAGGCGCCTAGCTGTAAACTTTTCAGTTGCTTGACTGTATATTTCATTACCTCACTCCCCTGTAAGCTTTGGTAAAACTGCCGTCTAATAGCCGAGGATTCATTGATCAGATACAGCAAGAAGACCTTATCCAGCTTTGCATTGGGTTCAATTTTGATATAGTTTTGTGTATAGAGTAAGCCTGCGTGCTCCGCTCTCACTAAAACAGCCTTCCCTGAAAGTAAACTAAAGAGCAAATCACCTTCTTCTAGCACAGTCACTTCTCTATCTGTCCTCACAGTCCGACTATCTATCACTTCTTCTATCACCTCATAACCATCCAATTGATGATGTTGCTGATTGTAGAGGATATAGTCTCTAGCATCTTCCCAGCTGGTAGTATCCAAGCGAACCTGTAAACTACCTCCCGTAAAGTGAGCCAGTTCTTCTAATTTCATAATTTTCCTTTCTTTGAAATTTTTCATAATTACATTTTTTGTTAAACTTAATATAGCATCTTCTCAGGAATATGTCAATAAATTATGTAATTTAAAAAAATTAAAAAAGGAGCTTCTGCCATGAACTTATCAAAAGAAAAACAGCTTTTCCATCACTATTATGCAAATTGGCTACGAATTTACAAGGAAGGAGCCATTCGAGAAGTCACTCTCAAGAAATATAGAATGACATTGCAGTGGCTTATCAGGCTAGCTCCTAGTCTGTTGTTGGAAGATTTGAATCGGGTTCGTTACCAAGAATTGATTAACAGCTATGCTAAAACACATGAACGACAGACAACCATGGATTTTCATCACCAGTTGAAAGGAGCTATTTTAGATGCTGTAGATGAAGGAATTATTGAACGAGATCCGACACGTAAGGTGATTATCAAAGGAAGACTTCCTCGAAAGAAAAAGACAAAATACCTCAACCAATTTGAACTTCATCAGTTGATACAAGAATTACGTCTCGGAGAGGAGCTGAATTGGGATTGGCTCATCTTATTGATTGCTAAAACAGGTATTCGATTCTCCGAAGCCCTTGCTCTCACTACTCAAGATTTTGATTTTCACCGACAGCTATTGACCATTGATAAAACATGGAATTATAAAGGAGATGGCGGATTTTTACCTACAAAAAATAAATCTTCAATTCGAAAAATCCAACTCGACTGGCAAACCAGCACCCAATTCGCCAACTTATTGAAGCACACCCAACCTGATGACCTACTTTTCGTGAAGAAAGAGCGGATATACAACTCTACCATCAATGCCATTCTTGAAAAGCGTTGCCTAAGTGCAAACCTTCCTGTCATCACCATTCATGCCCTGCGACACACCCATGCATCTATTTTATTATTTGCCGGGGTTTCTATCGCAAGTGTTGCTAGACGACTTGGTCATGCAAGCATAACAACGACCCAGAAAACCTATCTTCATATCATTCGTGAATTAGAAAACCAAGATGTTGATTTAATTATGCGGTCACTGTCAGGACTTTGTTGACATTCCTATCTCTATCGTGACAAGGCTTGTACTGGTCATTGCAAAAGACGACTCCACTTGGAATCGTCTTTTCTGTTGCTTATTGAAAATAGTAGAGTGCCACTACCGACCAGGCATTGTTGATAAAATGGACAGCGATGGGATAAATCAAGTAGCCTGTCTTATGATAGAGGATACAAAAGATGAGGCCACCTCCCCCATAAATCAGCCAAGAGGCAAGATCGGTCGGTCCATGAAGGGCTCCGAAAAGCAAGCTTGAAACAATGATTCCAACAACTGCTTGCGACCCAAACAATTTCTTAAAGAAATAACCCCGCAATATAACCTCTTCTGCAATTGCTGGCAAAAATGCTGTTGTCAAGAGTGCCAGCCCAAAAGGAACTCCCTTCAAAGATTCGATAATGAAGGCGTCGTTAGCTGTCGTCGTAGCCCCCTGCAATTCCAACAAATAGAAACCAAGCATGTCTATCAGTTGCATGGTAGCAAAGGCTAGTATGACTATTGCCAGACCGTCCCAAGAAAGAACGTTTTTGTCCCAGATAGGTAGATTATTTTTCTCAGCCCGCCACCAGAAGAAGACCAGAAGACCCAGTGTCACCAGTCCAGCCATTACCAAGGCAGTTTGTGACTTGGACTCTTCCAAAATCATATCTGGAATCACACAAAATACCAAAAATATAAAAACTCGCAGCAAAACCCAAATCTTCCGACCAATCCATTCCAAACCTTGACTCAGTTTCTCCATACTCTTCTCCTCTTCCGCTCCATCATATAGAGTGCCTTCAATCTATTATAGGATTTCACGCAATGTCAATCAATCTGTTCTGTTGTTGTAATGCAATTTTACAAAAATTCAATGAATTTGTCAATATACACTAAAAAAACAAATACCCTTACGATGTTTGTTGCCATCACCCCACTGATTATCCAGCGGGGTGTGTCATCTTCAAGTAGGGTTCTAGTAGAGAAAAACCCTGAATCAAGCGTTCCAGCAGTTCCTCCTCGGAGGCAACGGTTCTAAACGGTACATCATACTTGACCAATACTTTACGAATCCGTCCTGCTTCAACGGCTTGTAATAGGCTCTGTCTATTCTCCTCCGTTCCATCCAGGCGATAAAATACCTGTCCCTCTTGCACCCAATAATAAAGCGGTGCCGCAATCGAGCAGTTCAGAACGCGATTTTGCTGAAGCAGAGAGGTCTCCACTTTCTTTCGCTCAATAAAACTGACTTCTACTGAAATCCCTGCCTCAACTCCCTTACCATACAGACGAATAGCTAGAGCTGAGTCCGTTAGACTGGCAGAGGGCAAACGGTAATAGGTCCAAAAATGTGGTCTGCAAATTTGGGCTTGATTCATCCATTGACTGACCCTCTCAGGCACAAAGGGACTGACGTGCTCAGCTAAGACTAAACTTAATGTCTGAAACTCCTTGCGTGCTACCTGTGCTACATTTCTTAAGGCTATCATATCGCCTGCCAAAGCTCCTGCTTTTTCAGGCTTGCAATAATGAACCCCTTGATAATCCAGGTATCTGCGACACTGTTCAAGCATCTGAATCTCCTTTCCACTTCTCCATATAGACCATGTCCATACCTTCCTGTTCAGGCTCTGTTTTGATGGCCTTGTGACCATAGCCTTTTCTTCTGTGGTCTGGATCAATACCAATCAAGCCTAGCCAGCCCTGCTCAGCGTCTTCAGCGACCGTTGTCCGTACTAGTCCGACTGTGTGCTCTTCCTCGATAATCTTGTAATAGCTACAATTTGGTCGTGCAAAGCGTGATTGGAAATAGTCCATGGTTTCAATAGCAGAATTGTACTGGTCATGATAGGTTTCATAGAGGGCTGCAAAGGCTCGGTGCTGAATGGGTAGCAATTCTTCTGCGTTTGATAGATTTGCTTTTACTAACATGGAAAACCTCCTGGAAACTATTTTATTTATTATATCAAATATCACAAAAAAATACTAGGTCTTCCTAGTATTTTCTAAAGCGCTGATAGCGGTTTTCGAGCAATTTATCAAGTGGTAAGGCTTGTAAGGAAGCCAACTGACTGACCAAGTTTTCTTTGATGTCAGCCAAAACTTCCTTGGTCGCTCTGCCATTTTCCAAAACAACCCGATCGACCACCTGGAGCTTCTCCAACTCGTATGACGTGATCTTCATGAGTTCTGCCGCTTCCATGGCTCGACTGCCGTCTTTCCAGAGGATAGAGGCGAAACCTTCGGGGCTGAGGACGGCGTACATGGAGTTTTCCAGCATCCAGACCTGGTCTGCCACCGCTAGAGCCAGAGCCCCTCCAGATCCCCCCTCGCCGATAATGATGGCGATAATAGGTACCTTGAGGTCGCTCATCTCCATGAGGTTGCGGGCAATGGCCTCACCCTGTCCACGCTCCTCGGCACCGACACCGGGATAGGCTCCAGCAGTATTGATGAAGGTGACAACGGGACGGCCGAACTTCTCCGCCTGTTTCATGAGGCGAAGGGCCTTGCGATAGCCTTCTGGGTGGGGCTGACCAAAGTTACGTTTTAGGTTATCTTGAAGGTTCTTGCCCTTTTGGATACCGATAACTGTCACAGGCTGACCTGCTAGAAAGCCGATACCACCCACAACTGCTCCGTCATCGCGGAAATTGCGATCGCCGTGCAATTCGATAAAGTCATCAAAGAGTTGTGTGGCATAGTCCAAGGTCGTCAGGCGAGCCTGGTCACGTGCCAAACGGATCATACGTGCTACATCACTGGTCATCTGACACCTCCATGCATTCTCAACAAGCGACCAATGGTCGTTGGCAAGTCCTGGCGTTTGACAATGGCATCGACAAAGCCGTGTTCCTGTAAAAATTCAGCCTTCTGGAAGTCGTCTGGCAGATTTTCTCGAACGGTTGACTCAATAACCCGTCGTCCTGCGAAACCAACCAAGGTCTGCGGCTCAGCTAGGATAATATCGCCTTCCATGGCAAAACTAGCCGTCACACCTCCTGTTGTGGGGTCTGTCAAGACCGTCAAGTAAAAGAGCCCAGCATTTGAGTGGCGTTTCACGGCTGCAGAAATCTTGGCCATCTGCATCAGGCTCATGATGCCTTCCTGCATGCGAGCACCACCAGAAGCTGTAAAAAGAACGACTGACAAACGCTCTTCAATCGCCAACTCAAAGAGGCGGGTGATTTTCTCACCGACCACCGTGCCCATAGAAGCCATGATAAAGTGCGAATCCATGATACCAAGGGCAACTGGTTGACCGCCGATGGTCGCCTTGCCTGTCAAAACAGCCTCGTCCAAGCCTGTCTTTTGACGGGTGGCTGCCAGTTTTTCGAGATAATTTGGAAAGTCCAAGGGATTTTTGGTTACAATCCCTGTAAACAATTCCTCGAACGAGCCATCATCCACTGTCAAAGCCAGGCGTTCCTGGGCTGTAATCCGGAAATTATAGGAACAGTGTTGACAGGTTTTCTCTGGTCCCAAATCATTCTTGTAAAGGATGATCTTACAAGCAGGACATTTGGAAAAGAGTTCATCTGGCACCTCTGGCTTTGCTTGAGGTGCTGACTCTATCCGCGAACGATTGGGATTGATGCGGATATATTTGTCCTTTTTGCGAAACAAAGCCATAGCATTCTCCTAGTTTACTTTTTTTATCGTCATTTAGTTGACTTTTATTACTTCGACGAATGAGGAAACTTTGTTTCCTTATTTCCAACTTCAAATACTCCACTGGAGTGTTTGAACTCGCCTTGCCTGATTGAAACAGTCTGGGGGACTGTTTCAAGTCAATGCCTAGAAACAAGAAAGTATTGAGTTATGCCTGTGGCTCGTTGCCTAGTACTAAAAGTAAACTAAAAGACTATAATTCTGCTTGATAGCGAGGTAAAAATTCTTCCATGAGATAGGCAGTATCGTAGTCACCTGCCACCACTCGCTTGTCGGAAATCAAGTCCAGCTGGAAGTCGGTATTGGTCACCACTCCGTCAATTTCCAATTCGTAGAGGGCTCGCTGCATCTTCATCAGGGCTTCAAAACGATTTTCTCCATGCACGATGACCTTGGCAATCATAGAGTCATAGTAAGGTGGAATGGTGTAGCCTGGATAAACTGCTGAATCCACACGCAGACCGACTCCTCCGCTTGGCAGGTAGAGATTGGAAATCTTACCTGGACTTGGAGCAAAATTGAAGGCTGGATTTTCAGCATTGATGCGGCATTCAATGGCATGACCTGTAATCTTCACATCTTCTTGGCGGACACTGAGTTCCTGACCAGCCGCAATCTTGATTTGCTCCTTGACAATATCCACACCGGTAACAAATTCGGTAACAGGATGTTCCACCTGCACCCGTGTGTTCATTTCCATGAAGTAAAATTCGCCCTTGGCTTCGTCCAAGAGGAACTCAATAGTTCCCGCATTTTCATAGCCAACAGACTGGGCTGCCCGCACCGCTGCTTGACCAATCCGATTCCGCATGGTATGACCAATGGCGATGGATGGAGCTTCTTCTAAGACTTTCTGGTTGTTGCGTTGAAGGGAACAATCCCGTTCTCCCAGATGAATAACATGGCCATGTTGGTCCGCTAAAATCTGCACCTCGATATGCCGGGCTGGATAGACAACACGCTCCATATACATGGCTCCGTTTCCAAAGGCTGCCTTGGCTTCGCTGGAAGCTGATTCGAAGGCTGGCACTAGGTCTTCGGCTTTTTCCACCTTACGAATTCCCTTACCGCCACCACCTGCCGATGCCTTGAGCATGACAGGGTAGCCAATTTTCTCAGCAATTTCAAGGGCTTCTTGGCTGGTTAAGACTTCACCGTCTGATCCTGGAATAACAGGCACTTGAGCCTTAATCATCTCTGCCCGAGCATTGATTTTATCCCCCATGGTATCCATGACCGTCCCAGAAGGTCCGATAAATTTGATACCGACCTCTTCACAGAGGGTGGCGAATTTAGAGTTTTCACTCAAAAATCCAAAGCCAGGATGAATGGCCTGGGCACCTGTCACAACAGCCGCCGAGATGACCGACTGCATATTGAGATAGGAGTCTGTCGAACGGGCCGGGCCGATACAGATCGCCTCATCTGCCAACATGGTGTGGAGGGCTTCCTTGTCCGCCTCAGAATAGACTGCCACGGTCGCAATCCCTAATTCCCTGGCGGCACGAATGATACGCACCGCAATCTCACCACGATTGGCAATCAAAATCTTCTCAAACATGATGAATCCTATCTCCTTTAGATACTATTTCCCAATGGCAAAGGTTAATACCCCCGACGCAGCCAGTTTTCCGTCCACCTCTGCCTTTGCTTCAACAACCGCAATGGTTCCACGGCGTTTGACAAATTTAGCTGTCATGATCAACTGGTCACCAGGTACAACTTGCTTCTTAAATTTAACCTTATCCATGCCGGCATAAAAGACCAGCTTGCCCTTGTTTTCTTCCTTAGATAACTCCAAGACACCTGCGGTTTGAGCCAAAGCCTCCATGATGAGAACTCCTGGCATAACAGGATAGTCTGGAAAATGCCCGTTGAAGAAGGGCTCGTTAATGGTCACATTTTTAAGGGCGACAATCTCATCTTCTGATACTTCAAGGACACGATCGACCAGGAGCATAGGGTAGCGATGAGGAAGAGCCTCTTTAATTTTCAAAATATCAATCATTTGATGCGTACCAATCCTTGTCCAAATTCTACAACATCCTGGTTGGCCACCAAAATCTCTGTGACCACACCATCACGATCAGCAGGCACTTCATTCATGACCTTCATGGCTTCGATAATCATGAGGGTCTGCCCCTTTTTGACCGTATCACCAACTGCTACAAAGGCTGGCTTGTCTGGGGCTGGTGACAAATAGGCCACACCAACAAGTGGACTTTCCACTACCGCACCCTCTGCCACAGAATTTGAGCTAACTTCTAGTGGAGTTGGCTCACTGGTTTCAACTGCTGGCACAGGGGCTGGGCTTGCAGGAGCTACTGGAGCAAGCGGAGCTTCTACGATTGGACTTGGAGCCACTGTCGCCTGCTGGTTTTTACTGAAATGCAAGGTTTCCCCAGCATTGCTATATGAAAATTCTCGCAAACTTGACTGGTCAAACTGACTCATCAGGTCCTTAATTTCTGTAATATTCACTTAGGCCTCCCAACGTTTGAAAGCGATGACTGAATTATGCCCACCAAAGCCAAATGTATTTGAAATGGCATGACGGATTTCCATGTCACGACCTTGACCGTAGATGACATCTGCCTCGATGTAATCAGACAACTCCGTCGTACCTGCTGTCTTTGGTGCATGAGAATGACGCATCGCCTCAATAACAGCCGCCGCTTCAACGGCACCAGCTGCACCTAACAAGTGACCAGTGAAGGACTTGGTGGAAGAAACTGGCGTGTTCTTGCCGAAGACAGATACAATAGCTTGGCTTTCTCCTTTTTCATTAGCCGGTGTTGAAGTCCCATGGGCATTGATGTAGTCAATATCAGCTGGCTCTAGACCTGCTTCTGAAATGGCCAACTTCATAGCCTTGATAGCACCCAAACCTTCTGGGTGCGGAGAGGTCATGTGGTGGGCATCGCAGGTATTTCCATAGCCGACGATTTCAGCCAAGATGGTTGCCCCACGCGCCTCTGCATGCTCCAAACTTTCCAAGACCAAGACCGCAGCACCTTCTCCCATTACAAAACCATTGCGGTCCTTGTCAAAAGGAATGGAAGCACGACTTGGATCCTCAGTTGTCGACATAGCTGTCAAAGCCTGGAAGCCACCGATGGCAAAGGGAGTTATAGCCGCTTCTGAACCACCTGCCAACATAACATCTTGGAAGCCAAACTTGATTTCACGGAAGGCTTCACCCAAGGCATCATTTGACGAAGCACAGGCCGTTATGACACACTTGCAGACACCATTGGCACCGACCTGCATGGCAATATTTCCGGCCGCCATGTTTGGCAAAGCCTTCGGAAGTGCCATCGGACGAATCCGTTTTGGTCCTTTTTCGTTCATGCGAGCAACCTGCTCCTCGATTTCCAAAATCCCACCGATACCTGTTGACAAGATAACACCGAAACGGTCGCTGTCAACGGCTTCTGTATCCAGACCAGCATTGGTTACTGCCTCACGAGCTGCATAGAGCGCATAGAGGGAGTAGTTGTCGTAGCGGTTAGTATCTTTTTTAACAAAGTATTTGTCAAAAGGAAAATCCTTGATTTCTGCCGCATTATGGACAGTATATTCACTAGTATCAAACTTGGTAATCTTTCCGATACCAATCTTACCATTGACCAAGCTATCCCAGAATTCTTCTGGTGTATTTCCAATTGGAGATGTCAGACCGTAGCCTGTCACTACTACACGATTTAGTTTTGTCATTTTCAAACCTCTCTTATTGCATGGTCAAACCGCCATCAATGGCAATGACTTGTCCAGTTAAATATTCTTGTTTAGCCAAGAAGACAGCGACATCCGCTACTTCTTCCGTTAAACCGAAACGTTTCATAGGAATTTGCCCCAACATGGCATCCTTGATTTTATCAGACAGAACATCTGTCATATCGGACTGGATAAAGCCTGGTGCGATAGCATTGACACGAACATTGCGACTAGCGACTTCACGAGCAATGGATTTTGTAAAGCCGATAACACCTGCCTTAGAAGCGGCATAGTTTGCCTGACCAGCATTCCCTGTCAAACCGACCACACTAGAAAGGTTGATAATAGCCCCTTCACGTGCCTTGGTCATCGGCTTCAAAACAGCCTGGGTCATGTTAAAGGTCCCTGTTAGATTGATACTCAAAACGCTCTCGAAATCCTCTTCCGTCATTCGCAAGGCCATACCGTCTTTGGTAATTCCTGCATTGTTGACCAAGATATCAACACTTCCGAGTGCCTCAACTGCCTCAGCCACCATCCGTTTGGCATCTACCGAGCTGGAAATATCACCTGAAATCGCCACCACTTTGACACCGTAACTTGAAAAGCTGTCCAGCAAGTCCTGCCCCAACTGACCACGACCATTCAGCACCACATTGGCACCAAGACTGGCAAACTTATGGGCAATGGCCAAGCCAATTCCACGACTTGAACCTGTCACAAACACATTTTTATTGGTAAGCTCCATGTTTTCTCCTTATTGGCTAGTCAACAAGCCTTCTAGACTTGCCACATCTTCTACTGTTACCACCTCGGCTGTCTTATCAATTTTCTTGATAAAGCCTGCCAAAACCTTACCTGGACCGATTTCGATAAACTTGGTCACACCAGCCGCCTGCATGGTGGCAATGGACTCATAAAAACGGACAGGCTCCATGACCTGACGGGTCAAGAGGGACTTGATGTCCTCTTTTCTCATGACCTTGGCTTCTGTATTGCCAACTAAGTCTACTTGGAAATCTGAAAACTCCACCTCTTCCAGAGCCTGAGCTAATTGCTCCGACGCTGGACGCAAGAGAGCTGTATGGAAAGGCCCCGACACGTTGAGGGGAATCATGCGTTTGACACCCGCCGCCTTCAAGGCTTCCACCGCCTCATCCACAGCTGCCACCTCGCCACCGATAACGATTTGGGCTGGTGTATTGTAGTTGGCTGGAGAAACAATTCCAGAGGTAACTGATGAACAGACCTCTTCGATCAAGCTGACATCTGCATTGAGGACTGCGACCATCTTACCAGTCCCTGCTGGTGCAGCAGTCTCCATAAACTCACCCCGTTTGGCAATCAAGGAAATGGCATCTTCAAAGGCCAGAGCACCTGAGGCAACCAAGGCAGCGTATTCTCCCAAGGACAAACCAGCCACCATGTCTGGATCAATTCCTTTTTCAGCCAATAAACGATAAATGGCAAGGGAGGTTGTCAAAATCGCAGGCTGGGTATAGCGGGTCTGGTTGAGCTTGTCTTCCTGATGGTCAATCAAGTCCCGCACATCATATCCCAGAATCTGACTAGCCTGGTCGTAAGTTTTCTTGACAATGGGATAGGTGTCATAGAGGTCACGGGCCATACCGAGTGTCTGGGCCCCCTGACCTGCAAATAGAAAGGCTGTTTTTGTCATCTTATTCTCCAACGGAAGCCCAGCGACTCGCTTGTTCCTGAATCACCTTAGCAGCTCCAAAATATAAATCTTTCAAAATCTCTTCACAGGTTTCTTCCTTGGTCACCAAGCCAGCAATCTGACCTGCCATGACCGAGCCATTGACCACATCACCATCTACAACGGCATTGCGAAGGGCACCTGCACCTAATTCTTCAATGGATTCTGCAGAAATTTTCCCAGCAAGGAAGTCTTTTTCCGCAGCTGCATAGGCTGTGGAAAGTTTGTTCTTAATGGCACGCACCGAGTGACCTACAACAGATGCCGATACAGTTGTATCAATATCCTTGGCCTTGAGAACCTTTTCCTTGTAAGCTGGGTGGGCATTTGACTCCTTGGCAACGACAAAACGTGTTCCCACCTGAATTGCTTCTGCCCCCAACATAAAGGCTGCGGCAGCACCTGCACCGTCTGCGATACCACCTGCTGCGATAACAGGAATGGATACGGCATCCACAACCTGACGAACCAAGGTCATAGTTGTCAATTTACCGATGTGACCACCTGCTTCCATCCCTTCAGCAATGACGGCATCCACTCCTAATTTTTCCATCCGTTTGGCAAGAGCCACACTCGGCACTACTGGAATCACAATGATACCAGCTGCGTGCAAGCGTTCCATGTATTTTCCAGGGTTCCCAGCTCCCGTTGTCACCACCTTGACACCTTCTTCGATGACCAAGTCAACAATATCATCTGCAAAAGGCGATAGGAGCATGATATTGACACCGAAAGGCTTGTCTGTGATGGACTTGACTTTATCAATATTTGCCTTGACAACTTCCTTGGGAGCATTACCCCCACCAATGATGCCTAAACCACCAGCATTTGAAACCGCACCAGCCAAGTCACCGTCAGCCACCCAGGCCATACCACCTTGGAAAATCGGATAGTCAATGTTCAATAATTCTGTAATCTTTGTTTTCATAGTTCCCTCAATCTTTTTTTGCTTAGCTAATCATTTGAACATCAAACCATTAGCTAAACAAGCGAGGGGCAAGCCCTCACTTGAAATTTAATTTGAATCTTCAATGTTTTGAATATCAAAGTATTGACTCTAAGAAAAATGCTTATCGCATCTTTCTAACAACATTTATTTTGTTTTTTCTTCAACGTACGCAACCAAATCAGCTACTGTTGTCAATCCTTCTTCTGTATCGATTTGGATGTCAAATGCATCTTCGATTTCAGAAATCACTTGGAAAAGGTCCAATGAGTCTGCATCCAAATCTTCAAAAGTTGTTGTAAGGGTTACTTCTTCAGCATCCTTACCCAACTCCTCAACGATAATTTCTTGTACTTTTTCAAATACTGCCATGATATGTGTCTCCTTTATTTAAATAAATATTTTTTTAATCTTGCCAAAGGCAAGGGATTAACTAAATTTTAAGTAGAAGGGCTCCCCAAGTGAGACCTCCGCCAAATCCGGCCATCAAGACTGTCTGGCTACCGTCCAGCTTTATCCGGCCGTCCGCCACGCATTCTGATAGGAGAATGGGCAGGCTGGCTGCACTGGTATTGCCATATTTGTCCATATTGGCTGGGAATTTTTCCGATGCCACACCCAGCTTTCTAGCCATCTTATCCAAGATTCGACTATTGGCTTGGTGAAGCAGGTAGAAATCAATCCGGTCTGCTAGCAGACCTTGCTGACTGAGCAGCTCTGCTATGGTTCCCGTCACATCCCGAGTCGCAAATTCAAAAATCGCGCGCCCCTCCATCTGGATGTAGGGTTGGGAGCAAGTAGCATCAGAAAATGGGGTGCATTTCTGATCAATACCTGCAGTCAAACTCGCTCCACGACTGCCATCAGTCCGGAGAATTTCCCCCAGAAAGCTAGGCTGAACGCAAGCTTCAAGTAAGACGCCGCCGGCACCGTCTCCAAAGAGCACTGCTGTCGAGCGGTCCGACCAATCGACCACGCGCGACAAGGTCTCCGCACCGATGACCATCCCTTTCTGGTAACGGCCTGATGCAATCAACTTTTCTGCTGTCGACAAGGCATAGACAAAGCCGGAACAGGCCGCCACCAAGTCGTAGGCAAAAGCCTTGGTCGCTCCGATTTTAGCTTGAACCAAAGCCGCTGTGGATGGCATCACCGAATCGGGTGTCATGGTGGCCAGGATGATAAAATCAATCTCCTCCGCACCAATCTGCGCCTTCTCCAGCAAGTCCTGCGCCACGGCAGTGGCCAAATCACTTGTCGTCTGGTCTGTGACAACATGTCGTTGACCAATTCCTGTCCGACTGCGGACCCAGTCGTCAGTGGTATCCATTATCTGAGCCAAATCGTCATTGGTCACAATCTTTTTTGGAAGATAGTGGGCCACCTGACTTATTTTAGTATGGGTTCTCATTTCAAATCCTCCAAAAAGTGATAGAGTTTCATGAGCCCTTTCTTCATGACCTGGTATTCCGTCTCATCCATGCCATCCGTAATCTGCTTGACCATTTCATTGTGGAAACGCTGATGCAGCCGATAGACCAAGCGTCCTTTTTTGGTCAAGTAGAGATGAATGACCCGCCTGTCTCTGGTCGAACGCACACGCTCCACGTAGCCCTTTCGCTCCAGATTATTCAGACTGGTTGTGACAGTTCCCAAGGTCACCATCAAAGCGCGAGAGACATCTGTGGGTGTCGCATCCGGTTTACTTCCTATCACATCAATGGTGTGCATCTCCTTGATAGAAATATCCTTAAATCGGCTCCCCCGTAGACTTGTTTCTTCAATCACCAGTACATTATTAAATATAGCTGTTAGGTAATCATTTACTTTTTGATCTTCCAAAACAGGCCTCCTTAACTTTGATAGTCAAAGTATAGAGCAAAAAACTTTGATTGTCAAATATTTTTTGTCATTTTGTTTTTCTTTTATTGCTTCGACGACCGAGGAAACCTCGTTTCTGAATTTCGAACCTCAAACAATTAATATTATTTGAGCTCACCTCGCCTAACTTCAGTTACGCCTTTGACTCGTTACCTAGTACTAAAAGAAAACAAATAGACGTATTCGGTAATAAATTTTAGCTCATTGACCGGTAAATACTGGTCTTCGGCGTTCGGCATGGGCTCGGACACCTTCCTTGAAATCTTCCTTGAAGGCCAATTCCTCCTGCAACTGCAATTCTAACTTGCGATAGGTTTCCCAGTCCTTGAACTGGCTTTCCCAGACCAGCTGCTTGATGGCAGCGTAAGAGTTAACAGAGCCTCGTAACAGTTTTTTGATGACCTGAGCGACTGTTTTTTCCAGCTTTTCAGGTTCGGACAATTTGTAAACGATGCCATAGTCCAGGGCCCTATCAGCAGACAAGCCTTGGCCTGTCATGGCTAATTGGCTAGCCCGATTGGCACCAATTGCCCGACTGAGGAGAAAGAGCCCGCCGGCATCAGGTGCCAGACCCACTCCGACAAAGGCCTGGATAAATTTTGTTTTAGTAGAGGCAATCACGAAATCTGCTGCTACTGACATGTTGGCCGCCGCACCAGCGACAGCTCCATCGGTCACCATGATGACAATCTTTGGCAATTTCTTGATAGCGAATGAGATATCATTGACCAGCTCTGCTATTTTTACAAGAGAAGGAATATCATCCTCATCCACTGCCCGCTTCATCTCGACCAAGTCGCCACCGACCGAGAAAACAGAGCCCTGGGCCTGAATTTGCAGGATTTTCACAGTAGCATCTCGATCAACTGCGTCAATCGCTGCCAAAATTTCCTCACACATGAGAATGTTAAAGCCATTGGCCACATCTGGACGATTGAGGGTCAGAAGCGCTATTCCGTCCCGAACATCATAGGTAATTGTTTGATAGGTCATCGCCTGCTCCACTTCATTTGAAGATGAAATAGTTTGAAAAGCAAACCACATCTTTCTTGTTATCCATTCTAGCACAGAAAATCATTTTGTCACGTCCTTACCAGAAAAGAAGTGTGACATCGGAAAAAGGCTGACTCTCGCCAACCCTCTTACATCTTGTCCAATTCTCTCAATCCTTGGCTCAAATTGTCCACCAAGCGATCTGCTTGACTCTGGTCAATGCCATAATGCTGGTCTCGGATGGCCCAGACCATCAAGCCTGCTGCTTTTGCTGCCGCGATGCCTTTTGCACTGTCTTCAAAGACCACAATCTCTGATTTGTCCACCCCAGTCGCCTGGGCTGCGAGATTGTAGACATCCGGAGCTGGCTTGGGCGCTCCGCATTCCATGGCTGAAAAGACCTGTTTAAAATAAGGTCTAATTCCAGCTTCTTCCAAGGCACGTTCGATTTCTTCCCTGTCCGTATTGGAGGCCAATACCAGAGGTACGCTCTTGTCTGTCAAAGCCTGCAAGACTTGTTTGACATCAGGAAAAAGCCGCTGACCATAGGGTGTCGGCCGGTTTTCCTTATATATACGGTACTCCTTTTCCAAGGCAGGCACATCCCACTTGTCAAAGTCATTCGCCAAAATCCGACGCCACATTTGACTGGCCCTGCCACCCACAAAAATACTTGGGTCCAGGTGATCGACCGACAGTCCCTTGGTCGCTAAAAAATCGATGCGTCTCTGGAAATAAAAGGTCTCTGTATCAAACAGGACTCCATCCATATCAAAAATAATTGCTTTTACCATGCTTTCTCCTCTTTCCACTAGTTTACCACAATTCCCAGAAAGTTTCATGAATGTAATTTTCAATAAATTCTGAAAATTTCCCAGAAAATACTGACAAAGCCCCCATCTTCTGCTATAATAGTAAAAAATATCTGAGGAGATTCTTATGAAAGTAACCAAATTTGGAGGTAGCTCGCTCGCGTCTGCCAGCCAATTAGAAAAAGTATTTAGCATCGTTCAATCGGACCCTGAGCGCCGTTTTGTTGTCGTATCAGCACCAGGTAAACGCAATGCCGAAGATACGAAAGTGACAGACGCTCTGATTAAATATTACAAGGAATATACAAGTGGTAAGGATGTGACAGCCAGCCAAGAATGGATTATCAATCGTTACCAGGCTATGGTTGACGAGCTTGGTTTTACAGCTAAAAGTATGGCGAAGATTGCTGACAGCATCAAGGACCTGGCGACCCTGCCAATTGAAAATAATGAATTTCTTTACGACGCATTCCTAGCGGCCGGCGAGGACAACAATGCCAAGCTAATTGCAGAATATTTTACCCAAAAAGGACTTCCTGCCCGCTATGTCCACCCTAAGAAAGCTGGTATCATTGTCAGCTCAGAACCTGGAAATGCCCGTATCCTACCGTCTAGCTATGATAAGATTGAAGAATTGCGCGATGCGGATGAGGTCTTGATTATCCCTGGCTTTTTCGGTGTGACCATCGACAATCAAATCTGTACCTTCTCCCGTGGTGGTTCGGACATTACAGGCTCTATCGTAGCGGCCGGTGTCAAAGCCGACCTCTACGAGAACTTTACCGATGTTGACGGCATTTTTGCTGCCCATCCTGGTATCATCAAAAATCCACATTCTATCAAGGAATTAACTTACCGTGAGATGCGTGAATTGGCCTATGCAGGTTTCTCCGTCCTTCATGACGAAGCCCTCCTACCTGCCTACCGTGGACGTATTCCTTTGGTTATCAAAAACACGAATAACCCTAGCCACCCAGGCACCCAAATCGTCCTGGAGCATACTGACCAGACCCTGCCTGTTGTCGGAATTGCAGCAGATGATGATTTCACAAGTATCAACATTTCCAAGTACCTGATGAACCGTGAAGTTGGTTTTGGTCGCAAGGTCCTACAAATTTTAGAAGACTTGAATATTCGTTTCGAGCACATGCCGACTGGTATCGACGACCTGTCCATCGTACTCCGTGGCCGCGAATTGACCCCTATCAAGGAAGCTGAAATCCTTCGCCAGCTCAAAACGCAGCTGGAGGTTGATAAGGCTGAAATCGAGCGTGGCCTATCCACCATCATGATCGTTGGTGAGAACATGAAGAGCCATGTCGGTGTAACAGCCACGGCAACGACTGCCCTATCTAACCAGAATGTCAACCTGGCCATGATTTCACAAGGTGCCAGCGAAGTTTCTGTCATGTTTGTTGTCAAAACGGAACAAAAAGAGCAGGCCCTACAGGCACTTTACACAGCATTTTTTGAGGGTAAATAAGAATTTTTTCAGTTCCATACTGGACATACAAATGAAACAGGTAGTGTATAAATCAAATTTATTTTAGTCGCCGCAAGGATTCTACCTAATCCCTCTCACATCATCCCACAAAAATAAGCTCTCACCTAAACGGTTTGAGCTTATTTTTTATCTACGATATTGGGCCAAGAAGCGGGTCATTTTTTCTTGGATTTCTGCTAGCTCGTCTACACGTGGAAGGTAGACAATACGGAAGTGGTCTGGGTCCTTCCAGTTAAATCCACGACCATGGACCAAGAGAACCTTTTCTTGCTTGAGGAAGTCCAATACAAACTGCTCGTCATCATCAATCCGGTACATTTCACGATCAATTTTCGGGAAGATATAGAGGCCTGCCTTAGGCTTGACAGCTGAAAGCCCTGGAATATCTTGGATAGCCTTGGTGATGAATTCTCTCTGCTCATAAAGTCGGCCACCAGGTATCAACAATTCATCGACTGATTGGTAGCCTCCAAGCGAAGTTTGGACAACTTGCTGAGCCAGGACATTGGAACAGAGCCTCATGTTGGACAACATATTGAGACCCTCGATATAGCCTTTCACATGCTTTTTAGGACCTGATAGGACCATCCAGCCCACACGGAAGCCACAGATACGATGGGATTTGGACAGACCATTCATAGTCACGACAAAGACATCTGGTGCCAATGAAGCAATTGGGATATGGACTGCGCCGTCAAAAACCATGCGGTCATAGATTTCATCCGAGAAAATGATAAGCTCATGCTGGCGGGCAATCTCTACAATCTCCAACAATAATTCTTTTGGATAAAGGGCACCTGTTGGATTATTGGGGTTAATCAGGACAATCGCCTTGGTGCGGCTGGTGATTTTTGAACGAATATCGTCCAAATCTGGATACCAATCTGCCCCCTCGTCACAGAGATAATGGACCGCATCGCCACCTGCCAGGCTAACTGCCGCTGTCCAAAGTGGATAGTCGGGCATTGGCACCAGGACCTGGTCTCCATTGTCTAGCAAGCCCTGCATAGACATGGTAATCAGTTCACTAACTCCATTTCCGATGTAAATGTCATCGATGTCAACATTTGGAAACTTCTTGACCTGGCAATACTGCATGATGGCCTTACGGGCAGAAAAAATCCCCTTACTGTCGGAATAGCCTTCTGATTTACGGGCATTGTGAATCAAGTCGTGAATAACCTCATCTGGCGCCGTAAAACCAAATTCAGCTGGATTTCCTGTGTTCAAGCGGAGAATCTTCTCACCATTTGCCCGCATGCGCATAGCTTCCTCCAAGACTGGACCACGGATATCGTAAGCAACATGTTCGAGCTTTGTTGACTTTTCAAATTGTCTCATAACTATACCTCCTCAACTTTCTTGAGTCTATGAATACTACTATCATAATGGAATTTGGTTATTTTAGCAATCATTTTCATAGTAAATCTATCACTAAATGTTATAAATCGCAGGAAATGTAGGGAAATGATACTACTCGAATGACATGAACACTCTATCTGTCTCTGGACACTTCAATCTGACTATCATTTACGGTTGCTTATATTATTTTTCTCCATCTATCAATAAATACTTTACATTTTTTGTAAAATACCTTATAATATAAATGTATAATATTCCCTTACAAAAATTGTCTAAAAGGAGGTAAGGATCATGTCACAAACCTATCAATCTATTTTAGTTGCTGTTGATGGTTCAACAAATGCCGAAGTTGCTTTGCAAAAAGCCATTCAAGTTGCTAAACGCAATCAGGCAAAATTGACCATTGCCCATGTCATCGACACCAGAGCCCTATATAATGTCGTGGCTTTTGACGCATCCATCTACGAATCTCTTGAAAAAGAGGCCGAAACTCTTTTAGGAAATTATAAAAAGTGGGCTACCGATGCAGGCTTGACAGACATTGCCACTATCGTTGAGTTTGGCAATCCCAAGACCTTACTCTCCACAGACATTCCACAAGAGGCTGGTGCCGATTTGATGCTACTGGGAGCGACTGGTCTCAACACCTTCGAGCGACTGCTCATCGGCTCTTCTTCTGAATACATCATGCGCCACACAGACATTGACATCTTGATTGTGCGCAATCCAGAAAAAAGTCTATAAACATCTAGATAAATTGAAAGGCAGAGAATCGCATTAGGATTTTCTGCCTTTTTGTCTGTCTAGTTCGTCTTGAATTTTCCCTTCTGGTGCAAAACGCTCCTCCCAGCCCTCTGGCTTCAATATTTTGTGGGAAACAGGGTCGTAATGGGCCTTACCATCCGGAAAAAGCTTACCCATATTAGCCTGGTGGACAATATCGAAAATGGGTTTGGGGTCAACTCCTACCAAAACAAAGGAACCGTAAGTAAAATAGAGCAAGTCCATCAGGGCATCGACCTGACCAACCAAGGAGAGACCTGGACTTCCTTTACTGGTAACTTTTGCCACTGCCTTGTCGAGTTGCTGGTGCAGGCCCTGGACCTTACGGTCAAAATCTGCCTGGTCCGATGAGGCTGCCTGTAAAAATTCGACCAGCTCCTCCAACTTGAAACTAGCCCTGTAAAAGGCCGTATTCCCATCAAATGCCTGGGGAATTTCCTGAAGTGTGCCATCCATAGCCTTGTGAAAGTCACGAACAGCATTAACATTGGCATCCTTACTAGTCAACATTCTTCTCCTCCACGATACCAAAGTGCACCAAGGCCTTATAAATACCATCCTTATTATTGGTATCTGTCACATAGGTCGCCGTCCCTTTGGCCTGTTGGGTAGCATTTCCCATGGCAATGGCATACTGAACACCGGCTAACATTTCCAAATCATTGTTTGAATCCCCAAAAACCATCACTTCTTCCGTATTAAAGCCATAGATTTCTCCCAATTTTTGGATGCCTTGCAGTTTGGAATTGCCCTTGCTGATGACATCTGCCGCATAGGCACTGGACCTGGTAAAACCAAGAGTTGGGAATTGAAGGGCCAGGCGCTGGGTCACTGACTCAGTAGCCAACAATAAGACTTGATAAACCGGTTGATCCAGATAGGAACGAATCTTATCTGTATCCTTAGGACGGAACTTGCGAACCAGGCGGTTAATCAGGAAGTTGATGCCACCAGCCCAGGCGCTCGGTATCATGCGTGTCAATCTGTAGACCAGGTGACCAGTGCCTACGTTCATAATACCACTGCCTACAACTCCTGTCCCCAGCCCAAGTGAGTAGTCCCACTGATTGCTCTCCACCAAATCAAGAAATGTCTCCAATGTTCCCCTATCCAAGGCTTGGGCAAAGTGGACTTGGTCTCTTGAAAAAATATATTGGCCATTGTAGGTGATGGCCAGATCCAGCGATAGGCCGGCCATGTATTTCAGGACAAAGTTGGGGTCTCTGCCTGTTGCCAAGCCCACGAAAATGCCATTTTTCTTGAGGGCATTGATGGCCTGGATGGTGGATTTGCTGACTGTTCGATTATCGGTCAGAAGGGTTCCGTCAATATCAAAAAACACTGCCTTTACCGCCATCTAGCTCACCTACTTCCCTGGAATTATGTTACAATTAGTATATCACAGATTTGAAAGAAACTGAAAACTTATGAAAAAAATTCTGGCCCTCCACACTGGAGGAACCATTTCTATGCAGACCGACAATCAGGGGAGCGTCTCTTCTAGTTCCCACAATCCTATGGCCAGTCTTTCTACTCCCTTGGACACTATTCAGGTAGTGTCTGTTGATTTTTTGAATCTGCCAAGTCCCCATATTCGATTGGAACACATGATGGCGCTCTACCAAGAAATCAAGCGACAGGCGGATGAATTTGACGGCTTTGTCATCACTCATGGCACCGATACCTTGGAAGAGACAGCCTATTTCTTGGATACCATGGCCATTCCTCAAAAGCCAATTGTTATCACAGGAGCCATGCGCTCTTCCAATGATTTGGGTAGTGATGGTGTCTATAATTATCTGACAGCCCTGCGTGTCGCCGCAGATGAAAAGGCGGCAGATAAGGGGGTTTTGCTGGTCATGAACGATGAAATCCATGCCGCAAAATATGTGACCAAGACCCATACGACAAATGTTTCTACTTTCCAGACTCCGACCCACGGTCCTCTGGGGCTTGTAACCAAACGGGAAATCCTCTTTTTCAAAACTGCTGAGCCACGTGTTCGCTTTGATTTGTCAGAAATTGCAGGAACCATTCCTATCATCAAAGCTTTTGCAGATATGGAGACCATTCTCCTTGATTCTCTAGACCCTGGTAAACTTTCCGGTCTTGTGATTGAGGCCCTGGGAGCTGGAAATCTGCCTCCATCTATCTTGCCAGCAATCCACCGCTTGCTGGCAGCAGGAATTCCGATTGTGCTGGTTTCTCGTTGCTTTAACGGTATTGCCGAGCCTGTCTACGCCTACCAGGGAGGCGGTATCCAACTAGAGAAAGAAGGTATCCTCTTTGTCAAGGAGCTGAATGCTCAAAAAGCCAGAATCAAGCTCTTGATTGCCTTAAATGCAGGTCTGAAGAATCAGGAATTGTCTGACTATATACAGGGATAACACTTGTCTTATGGACCAATAAAAATGGGGGTTCCTATGTACCAAACGCTTCTCTTCGACTTAGACGGAACATTGACCGATTCTGGTCCCGGCATTATCCATTCGGCTGCCTATGCCTTGGAAAAAATGGGCATTGCTGATGACAATTCCAGTCACTTGTCTCGCTTTATCGGACCACCTCTCTACGAATCATTTGCCCAGTTTTATGGACTGAATGCGGCAGAAACCCAGCAGGCAGTCGATTATTTTCGGGAATATTTTACCAGCAAGGGAATGTTTGAAAACCATCCCTATCCCGGTATTCCGGAATTGTTGGGCAAATTGCAAGAGCAAGGGAAAACACTCCTCATAGCCACTTCAAAACCGGAAATCTTTGCCAAACAAATATTGGCCCATTTTGAATTGGACCGCTATTTTACAGTCATTGCAGGTGCAAGTTTGGATGATACGCGCACCAAGAAGGGGCAGATTATTGCCTATGCGCTGGACTAACTGGAAAAAATCAATGGCAAAGCTGTAATGATTGGTGACCGTAAACATGATGTCATCGGTGCCAAGCAACACCAGCTCGACAGTATCGGTGTCCTGTATGGCTATGGTGACCGAGAGGAATTGACAACTGCTGGTGCCAGCCACATTGTCCAAACGGTGGAAGAATTGGGAGATTTGTTGGGGTAGATACTTTTTTCGGATTTTTTCACAAACTAAAAAGCTCGTGATGAGCTTTTTTAGTAGTCACTAATTTCTCGGCGGTCGCTGGTCTTACTGACTTTTCCTTGACGAGCTTGCAAAACAGCTTCGATTTCTTCCAAGCTCACACCAGTTTCCACCAGCAGAACAGCCATATGATAGAGCAAATCAGCTGTTTCATTGGCAATTTCTTCCTTGTCGGCGTTTTTGGCGGCAATCACAACTTCTGTCGCCTCTTCCCCAACTTTCTTGAGAATTTTATCCAAGCCTTTGCCGTACAAGTAGTTAGTATAGGACCCTTCTTTTGGATTACGCTTACGGTTCAGGGCTTCATGGTACAAGGTTTCTAGCATATCTGCTCCTTTCTTAGAGTATGTTTTCAAAAAAGCAACTATAGGCACCCGTATGGCAGGCAGCCCCTACTTGCTCGACGGAAATGAGCAGGGTGTCGCGGTCACAATCTGTTTTGATGGATTTAACCGTCTGAAAATGCCCACTGGTTGCACCCTTGTGCCACAATTCCTGACGCGACCGGCTCCAGTAATGCATCTGTTTGGTTTCCAAGGTCTTTTGATAGGATTCTTCATTCATATAAGCCAGCATCAAGACCAGACCTGTCTCATGGTCAGTGACAATCACAGGCACCAGTCCGTCTTGCTTGGCAAAATCAATACTAATCATTTAATCGCACCTCAATTCCATTCTGGCGCATAGCTGATTTGGTTTCAGCAATGCTGACTTGGCCATAATGAAAAATGGATGCTGCCAGTGCTCCAGTCGCCGGTGTCTGTTCAAATACCTCAAGGATATGGTTCGTATTACCAGCGCCACCCGATGCAATGATGGGAACCGTCACCACGCTCGCCACAGCATTGAGCATGTCCACATCAAAGCCTGACTTAGTCCCGTCTTTGTCCATGCTGGTCAAAAGGATTTCGCCAGCTCCGAGCTCGACGACCTTCTTGGCCCAATCTAATAAATCTAGACCGGTATCCTTGCGACCGCCAGCCACGTAGACATGCCAAGTTCCATCTACCTCCTTGCGCGCATCAATAGCGACCACAACACATTGGCTGCCGAATTTTTCAGCACATTCTTTGATCAAGGATGGATTGGCCACCGCCGATGAATTGACCGATACCTTGTCAGCCCCTGCCTTGAGCATCTTGTTCATATCATCAACGGAACGAATGCCACCGCCAACGGTAAAAGGAATAAAGACTTGGTCTGCCACGCGCCGTACCATGTCCACAGTCGTTTCGCGTTCTTCATGCGTCGCCGTAATATCAAGAAAAACCAATTCATCACAGCCTGCCTCGTAGTAGACTTTTGCTGTGTCCACAGGGTCTCCCACATCCGTCAAGTTGACAAAATTGACCCCCTTGACTACCCGACCGTTCTTGACGTCCAGACAGGGAATAATGCGTTTTGCTAACATGTTCAACCTCCAAATTGCTGCAATTCGTCCAAGCTGACCTTGCCGCTGTAATAAGCCTTACCGACAATGGTACCGGCCACCCCGATTTGCGCCAGCTCCACCAAGTCGCTCACGGCATGGATACCACCAGAAGCAATGACATCTGCCTCTGTCAAGGTCGCCTTCAATTTTCTGTAATGGTCAAAATTAGGACCTGTCAAGGTACCGTCGCGGTCCACATCGGTGTAGACAAAAAGCCGCACACCAATTTTTTCCATCTCCTTGGCCAAGCTCAGATAGTCTACTTGACTGGTTTCTAGCCAGCCTTCTGTTGCGACAAAGCCATTTTTGGCATCGATGCCCACGACAATGGCCTGACTTCCAAAACGCTCCAAGGCTTGCTTGACAAAATCTGGATTTTTAACAGCCATAGACCCAATAATGACACGGTCAATGCCGGCATCCAGATAATCCGCAATCTGGTCCAAGGTGCGAACGCCACCTCCAACTTGAATACGGAGACCGGTCTCGCTTTTCAAACTGGCAATCAAATCCCTATTGGTCGCTCGTCCCTCTAAAGCACCGTCCAAATCCACCACATGAATAAAGCCAATCCCCGCAGCCGCAAATGTTTTGGCTTGGTCTAATACATCTGGGTTAACAATGGTCTCCTGATTAAAGTCTCCTTTAAAGAGACGCACTGCCTTCCCATTTCGAATATCAATCGCTGGATAAATCTGCATATCTTCCCTCACTATTTCTGACATAATGCCGCAAACTTTGTCAAAATGCCAAGCCCAACCTGACCTGATTTTTCAGGGTGAAACTGCGCCCCAAAGACATTTCCTTTTGAAATCATGGCTGGAATTTCCCTGCTATAATCCGCTGTTGCGTCGATATATTCAGGCGCTACAGCGGTAAAATAACTGTGAACAAAGTAAACCGACTGGTCATCAAGCCCATCTGTCAGTGGATTTTTCTGCTTGACTTCCAACTGATTCCAGCCCATGTGGGGTACAGGATAGCCCTCTTTAGATGGAATAGGACGACAAACACCGGGAATGAGGCCCAAACCCTTGGTCGGCTGGTGTTCCAGACCTTGGTCCAAAAGCAACTGCATGCCTAGACAAATACCCAAAAAAGGTTTGCCAGCCGCCACAGCTGTCTGAATAGCTGGGAGCAGTTGGCGTTTTTCTAATTCAGCCATGGCCGACGGAAAGGCACCAACCCCCGGTAAAATCAAGCCTGTAGCCGACAAAATCTTCTCACGATCCGCTGTCAATTCCGCAGCTACACCGATTTTTTCCAAGGCCCGCAGGACATTGGCTGTATTTCCTGCATCGTAATCAATCACTCGTATCATATTACAAGAGTCCTTTTGTTGAGTTGACACCCTTAATGTCAGGGTTGATGGTAATGGCCTCACGAAGAGCTCGACCTGTTGCCTTGAAGAGACTTTCAGCCTTATGGTGACTATTTTTCCCGTGCAAAATCTTCAAATGCAGATTCATCTGCAAGTTGAAAGCCAAGGCTTGGAAGAATTCTTCAACCAATTCCGTATCAAAATCGCCTAATTTTGGATTGTCAAAAGTCGCATCGAAGACCAAATAAGAGCGTCCAGACAAGTCCAGACTGGACATACCAAGCGTTTCATCCATAGGTACAAAAGAAGTCCCGTAACGATTAATACCGACCTTGTCACCCAGAGCTTCCTTGATGGCTTGTCCAAGAACAATCCCGACATCCTCAACCGTATGATGACTGTCCACCCACGTATCGCCGTCCACATGGACAACTAGAGACATGCGGCTGTGGCGGGCAAAAAGGGTCAACATGTGGTCAAAAAAGCCCACACCCGTCACAATCTCAACCGGTTCCTGCACATCCAAATTAACCGTCAGCTTGATTTTTGTTTCAAAAGTATTGCGTTCAATGCTTGCTGTTCTCATGATGTTCTTCTCTCTTTACTATATTAGAAGCTGTATTCGCAGCTCGGTACCAGACTTGTGAATAGCGTTTCTTAATTCTTCATCCTATCCAAAATCTCAATCACCTGATATAAATTTTTCTCATTGATTTGATAAGGAGCCTGTTCCTGCACAATAGGTTTGGCGCAGAAGGCGATGCCGATACCAGCTGCCTGAATCATAGGCAGATCGTTGGCACCATCGCCCACTGCAATCGTATCTTGCATGTCGAGACCATTTTCCGCCGCCCAGGTTCTGAGCATGGTTTCCTTGATATCCTTGGTCACAATGTCGCCGGTCACGCGTCCTGTCAAAACTCCGTTGACAATTTCTAGCGTATTGGCCTTAACATAGTCCAAATTGAGCCGTTCCGCCAACACATTGACCGTCTGATGAAAACCACCCGACACAACGGCTACCTTATAGCCACGCTTGTGGAGTTCTGCCACCAATTCTTCTGCTCCCGGTGTGAAATGAATGCGCCCTAAAATGCGGTCCAAAACCGTTTCGGGCAAGCCAGCCAGCAAACCAACGCGTTCACGCAAGGCCTCTTCAAAATCCAATTCCCCCCGCATGGCGCGATTGGTAATGTCCGCAACTCGCTGACCGAGACCAGCTTCTTCGCCCAGCAGGTCAATGCCTTCTTCCATGATCAAGGTGCTGTCCACATCCATGACCAATAATCCCTTAACTTCCTTCATTTCTCACCTCAATGGCCCGTGCATGAGCAGCCAACCCTTCTGAATAGGCTAAATTTGTAATGGCCTGACTAGCCTCTTGCACGGCTTTCTTACTATATTGTGTGTATTGTATTCGTTTGATAAAATCATGGACACCCAGTGCCGAATAAAAACGGCTGGTGCCTGAAGTTGGCAGAACATGATTGGTCCCTGCATAATAATCCCCAATCGGCTCACTGGTATAATGACCCAAGAAAATCGACCCAGCATGCTTGACCAAGGGAAGATAATCATAGGCATCTTCCATAGCAATTTCCAAATGTTCAGGCGCCACCAAATTCATCAAGTCAAACATGGCTTCTACCGTATCTGTCACGATAATGCGTCCGTTCTGCTCAATGGACGTCCGCGCAATTTCCTCACGAGGCAAGGTCTGCAGCTGCCGATCGATTTCTAGCTCGACTTGTTCAGCCAAGACTTCCGAATTGGTCACCAAAATCGCACGCGCCAAGCGATCGTGCTCCGCCTGTGACAACAAATCCGCCGCTACAAAAACAGGATTTGCCGTCTCGTCTGCGATAACGCCAATTTCAGATGGACCGGCAACCATATCAATTCCAACCAAGCCGTAGACCAATTTTTTAGCCGTTGCGACATAAATATTGCCCGGACCGGTAATTTTATCCACCTTGGGAATGGACTGCGTTCCATAAGCTAGCGCGGCAATCCCGTGGGCTCCGCCAACCTGATAAATCTTATCTACTCCAGCCAATCTTGCCGCCACCAAAATCGCTGGATTGTAGGTCTCTTGTGGCGGGGTAATCATGATGATTTCCTCCACACCAGCAATTTTTGCAGGGATGACATTCATCAAGACCGAAGAAGGATAGGCGGCTGTTCCTCCCGGAACATAGACGCCCACTCGCTCTAGGGGACGAATGAGTTGCCCACGAAGGACGCCTTCAGACGGTTGGTCCTCAAAACCCACTTCCACCTGTTGTTGGTGGTAGGAAGCGATATTGGCTTTGGCACCTTCTAAGGCTGAGAGAGTGTCTGGTTCAATCTGCTCAAAAGCTGCATCTATTTGCGCTTGACTGACTTCTAAGTCATCGAGCTCGATCCCGTCAAACTGGAGATTGTAGGCTTTCAGAGCTGCATCTCCTTCACGAGCGACCCGTGCCATGATTTTCTTGACGGTCTCTTCTACGGAGACCGTTTCTGCATTCAGCGCCACTTGTTCTTGATAGAGCAAGGCCGCAATGTCTTGACTTGTTCCACTTAAGCGTTTCATCTAAAAGGTACCTCCTCATTTCCGACAATGTCTTCTAATTTCTTGATAAATGATAGCACTTGAGGCTTATTCTTGATGCTGGCTTTATTGACAATCAAACGCGAGGAAATCCGACAAATATCTTCAAAGACCACTAAACCATTGGCCACCAAGGTATTGCCCGTCTCCACAATATCGACGATGGCATCGGCCAGTCCCAGAACAGGAGCAATTTCCACACTACCTTGAATAGAAATAATCTCGACATCCTCGCCCTTTTGCTTAAAATGTTCCAGGGCAACTGTTGGATACTTGGTCGCAATCCGCTTCCGCTTGTGATCACTGGGATTGTAAGTTGGAACAGAGGCAACCGAGAATTTACACAAGCCAAAGTTCAAATCCAGCATTTCCAAAAATCCTGCAGGATGCTCAATCAAGACATCCTTGCCGACAACGCCCATATCTGCCACTCCGTGGCGAACATAGGTCGTTACATCCGGAGCCTTGACCAGTAAAAAGCGAAACTGCCCATCAGGGCTTTCAAAAATCAAATTCCGCCCCTTATCGGCCATGAAAGACATATCAAAACCCGCCTTTTCCAGAAGAGCCAAGGTTTCCTTCTCAATCCGCCCCTTGGTCAAGGCAATGGTAATCTGCTCACCCATTTACTTCCCTCCTTGATAGTCTAAATCCTGCCGAATGGCTTGGTAAATGGCATCAATTTCCAAGGCCCAACCGATAGCTGTCAGCTCCTCGGCTCCAAACCGCTCAAAGAGTTTGTCATACCGCCCACCCGATAAAAAGGCGTCTGGCAATTGTTGGTCAAAAACCTTAAACATCATGCCTGTATAGTATGGAAGGCTCGGAAGTTGGGCCAAATCCACCGTGACAGGCCCCAAATCAGTTTCTGCCATGGCGATAAATGTTTCTAATTGGTCAAACGCCTGCAATAATTGCGCGTTCTGCGACACCTGCCGGGCTTCTGCCAAGACCGCCTCTACCTCTCCAAACAAGTAAGGCAAACGACTGATGAAACCATCAAATTCACTCGGATGCTGCTTGGTAAATTCATGGAGCTTGGTAATATTTTTATCCCGAATATGGAGGGACAAATCATCTGCTACCTCAGAAGTTAGTTCCAATTGCTGAAAAATCGTCTTGAGGATGGCTGCATGCGAAAACTCAAATTTGTAGTCTTTCAACCCCGAACGTTCCAAGGCTTGTTTGGCACTAGAAATGGCTTCAGCATAGGCCTCCTGTACAGGGTAGCCAATGATTTCAATCCCGGCTTGAGTGCGTTCATTTTCCAAGCCCCGCATGGCTTCTTGACTGCGAAAGACCTTGCCCGAATAAGAAAATTTAATAGGCGTCTGCACCCGAGTTGAAGCAATGACACGGGCTACTTGGCTAGTAATATCCGGCCGCAAGCTCAGAAGATGGCCTCTCTTGTCAAAAAGGTGATAATTATTGGTATCGACAGTATCTGAAAAGACTTCAAAATGCTCCAAGGTCGGCGTTTCAATCCGATGAAAACCGCGCTCTATCAATAGGTCGCTGACCGTCCGCTCAATTTCATAGGTGGCACGAGCGCGTTTGAAAAGCTTGTCGTGCAGTCCTTGTGGCAATGTTCGATTGTTCATAGGCACCCTTCCTTTATCCTTGCTAAGACCTGCTCCATCTCCTCTTGTGTGCCGATGGAGATGCGTAGTCTATCTTTTATGCGTTCTTGGTTTGGAAAATACCGGACATAAATCTGCTCCTCTTCCAAGTGCTTGAACAGTTCTCCCGCACTAACACGAGATGGTCGCACTAGGAGGAAATTGGTTGCTGACGGCAAAACGTCAAAGCCAAGTCTGGTCAATTCTTCCGCAAACCAATCGCGCGTTGCCATAATCTTCCGGCAGGTTTCTTCATAATAGGCCCAATCCTTGACCGCAGCCAAAGCCAAAGCTTCCGAAATGGCATCCACATTGTAAGGATTGATGGCATTGCGCACCGCTTGAATAACACCTATCAGCTCCTTGGAACCTATGCCGTATCCGACACGCAAACCCGCTAGTGATGCATCCTTGGAGAAGGTCCGCGTAATGAAGAGATTGGGGTATTTGTCCAAAAGCGGAATAGCTGTCTGCCCGCCGAAATTGACATAAGCCTCATCAACGATGACAATGACCTGCGGATTAGCCTTCAGAACCTCCTCAATATCGCCCAGAGACTGGAAGCATCCCGTCGGAGCGTTGGGATTGGTCAAAATCACTCCTCCACATTCTCTCTGATAATCTGCCACTCGCCAGCTAAAATCCTCCGCCAGCGGTATCTCTTTAAAAGGCACCTGATACAAATCAGCCCAGACCTTGTAAAAGCCGTAGGTCAAATCTGGAAACAAAATCGGTTGCTCCGTTTGAAAGAAGGACAGAAAAGCCATAGCCAAGATATCATCCGAACCATTGCCAATGACAAATTGGTCCGCCTCCAAACCGTGTTGCTCCGCCAAGGCCTGACGTAGTTCCGCCTGATCCAGACTCGAATAGCGACGTAGGTTTGTCGCATCAAAAGCAGCCAAAGCCGCAACTACCGCTGGATTTGGTCCATAGGCATTCTCGTTGGTATTGAGTTTAATCATATTGGCCACCTGTGGTTGCGCTCCAGCCACATAAGGTGTAATCTTTCTAAGCCCTTTTATTTCCATGTCATTACCTCTCAAACGATAAAAAAAAACACGCGCAAGATCCTTGTTTCAGGACGCTTACACGTGGTTCCACCTTCATTCAGACATACGTCGCCGTATATCCCTCAGGAAGTCAAAGACTTCAGCCCGTAACGTAGACAGACGTCAATCACTACTAGGTTCAACACCGTTGGCAATTGCACTCAAGAATGTGTACCCAAACCGATGTACCCTTTCAGCAACTAGATACTCTCTGAAAAATGGTCTGGGATTGTTTCTCTCATCGCTTTATATTTTGTACTATTTTACCAAATTTTTGATAAATTGCAAGAATTATCAGATTTTTTTATTCCATTTCCCTTGATTTCCGAACTTGTCGCTCAAAAGCGATTTTGTTACAATAGAAAGAAAGGAGAATTACCATGAGAGACAACCACCTGCATACCCACCACTCCTACGATTCCAAGGCGCGATTTCAAGATTATCTCGAGCATTACAGCGGCGAAATCGTGACGACGGAGCATTTTGATTTGTCCAATCCCTATAGCAAGCAGGATGATATTCCTGATTATGAGGCCTATTCCCAAGAAATTGCTGTGCTTAATGAAGACTATGGTAAGCGCATCAAGAAAGGCATTGAAATCGGCTATTTCCAACCGCGGGAAACCGATATTCTAGCCTACTTAGCAGACAAAGACTTCGACCTCAAATTATTATCCGTCCATCACAACGGAGTTAACGATTATCTAGACGAAGAAGTGGCAGATATGGACAAGATGGCGGTCATGACCGATTATTTGGACCGCTTGGAATATGCCGTCGGACGGGTTCCAGCTGACGTCTTGGCGCATTTTGACTACGGTTTCCGCCTCTTTGATGTGACTGTTCAAGAACTAGAGACTTTTGAGCCTCAGCTCATCCGCATTTTCAAGAAAATGATAGCGCATGATTTAGCCTTTGAACTCAATGCCAAGAGCATCTACCTCTATCACCACGAAGAACTGTACCGTTACGCTCTTCAATTGGTCAAAGAACTAGGTTGCCACCGCTATTCTCTGGGCTCCGACGGACATGTCTTGGAACATTTTCAACTGGGCTTCGAGAAGATGTTGCAGATGCTAGAAGACTACGGAATTCCAGAAGAAGAGATTATAAATTTATAATTATTGGCAAACCTCGGCTGAAAAAGAGCCTGTCTCAATCATATAAAGAATAAAAAGCGATCAAGATTAGATTTTCTGACTATCAGAATACTAACTTGTTCGCTTTTTGAATTTTAATGGTTGCTAGATAGGATTCCCTATTTTAAGAATCCTTGGTGGGAGGACCAATGCAAAAAGTAGCCCTAAAGCTACTTTGGATGTGTTGTATACTTTATTATAATGTGGACTCGCTACCGCAAGTCCTTATCTCCAACTTCAGTTGGAGAGAGTTTCTACGAAACTCCTAGCTACATATCGTTTTCTTACAGAAAACGACGAACGTGGAAGGCACGGAATTATTATAAGGTTATAAAGAGGAGCGACTGCCATCGCTCCTTATTTCCTACTTCAGTGGGGAGTTTGACGGGCTTGAACAGCTTTAAAGCTGTTCAAGTTCGCGGCAAACTATCCCACTGAACCCTCCATCTCATAGGCTATCAGTCTGTTGAGTTCGACTGCGTATTCCATTGGGAGTTCTTTGGTGAATGGTTCGACAAAGCCCATGACAATCATCTCTGTGGCTTCTGATTCAGATAGGCCGCGGCTCATGAGGTAATAGAGTTGTTCCTCTGAGATTTTTGAGACTTTGGCTTCGTGTTCGAGGGCCACCTGTGAGTTGTGGATTTCATTAAATGGAATGGTATCTGATTTGGAAATATCATCCATGATAATAGTGTCACACTCGATGTGGCTGATTGACTTGGCTGAGTTTTTTGCAAAGGTTACTTGACCGCGGTAGTTAACTTCTCCACCGCCACGGGCAATAGATTTGGATACGATAGAAGATGAAGTCCGTGGGGCGTTGTGGATCATCTTGGCACCGGTATCTTGGACCTGACCTTTGTTGGCAAAGGCAATGGACAACATGGTCCCACGGGCTCCTTCGCCTTCCAAATAAACCGCAGGGTATTTCATGGTCGTCTTAGCACCAAGGTTTCCGTCAATCCACTCGACTGTTGCATTTTTCTCGGCACGGGCACGCTTGGTTACCAAGTTATAGACGTTATCAGACCAGTTCTGAATGGTGGTATAACGCATATAGGCACCTTCGTGGGCAATGATTTCCACAATGGCAGCGTGGAGGCTAGCCGTCGAGTAAGTCGGAGCGGTACAGCCTTCTACGTAGTGAACACTTGCCCCTTCATCCACGATGATAAGGGTGCGTTCAAACTGACCTGTTCCTTCGTTGTTGATACGGAAGTAGGTTTGGAGTGGAATATCCAGCTTGACACCTTTTGGTACATAGATGAAGGTCCCGCCTGACCAAACCGCTGAGTTGAGGGCAGCTAGTTTATTGTCTGACGGCGGAACGAGTTTTCCAAAGTATTTTTTGAAGAGTTCTGGATGTTCTTTAAGAGCCGTGTCGGTATCTGTAAAGATAATGCCGTGCTTATCGTACTCTTCCTTCATGTTGTGGTAGACCACTTCTGATTCGTACTGGGCAGAAGCTCCTGCTAGATAGGCACGCTCAGCTTCTGGAATACCGATGCGTTCAAAGGTTTCCTTGATTTTGTCTGGTACATCATCCCAGCTACGTGCTGGTTTATCTGACGGTTTTTGGTAATAGACAATGTCATCAAAATCCAGCTCAGATAAGTCGGCTCCCCAGGTCTGCATAGGCATTTTCTTGAAGGTTTCATAGGATTTCAAACGGAATTCCAACATCCATTCAGGCTCGCCTTTGATACGTGACATTTGACGAATGACTTCTTCGCTCAAGCCCTTACCAGTTGAAGCCACTAGTTCCACGTTCTCATCATGGAAACCGAATTTATATTCCCCAAGATCAATCGGGGTTGGTTCAATTCTTTCTTCTGACATAATTAAGATACTCAGCCCTATAAATCTTGGGCCTGTTCAGTTCAGTTTACTTAACTAAACCAAACAATCCTTTCTGTATTATTTGTTTATTCTTAGCTGACATGTCTGTCCATCGCCTTTTTGAGGGCATTCCAGGATAGGGTCGCACATTTAATTCGCTGTGGGAATTTGGCAACACCCGCTAGAAGCGCGGCATCTCCCAATTCTTTTTGCTTGTCGTCTTGCTGACCTTGGACCATTTGAGAAAAGACTTCCGCCAGTTCTTGGGCTTGGTCCAGACTCTTTCCGAGAACGGCCTCTGTCATCATAGAGGCCGAGGCTGTGGAAATGGTACAGCCGACACCATCAAAGGCAATGTCTGTGATGACATTATCCTCGATTTTGACAGACAATTCAATGACATCGCCGCAGGTGGGATTGTGTAATTCAAGCTTTTCGACTCCTGAGAGGCTACCATGATGGCGAGGAGATTTGGAATGCTCTGACACAACGGCCATATAGAGCGAGTCTAACCTAGATAGGGCCATTGAAAAACTCCTTTGTTTTGAGCAAGGCATCGACCAGCTTGTCGCAGTCAGCCTTGGTATTGTAAATATAGAAACTTGCCCGAACAGTCGCCGGCACCTGCAGATAACTGAGAAGCGGTTGGGCACAATGATGACCTGCTCGAACAGCAACGCCTTCATAATCCAAGGCAGTCGCCACATCGTGTGGGTGCAAATCATCCAGATTAAAGGCAATCAAACCTGTCCGCTTACTGACGTCCTGGCTACCGTAAATGGTCAAGCCGGGAATGGCCTGCAATTTTGGCCAGATGTAAGCAATCAATTCTTCCTCGTGCTGCTGGACATGCTCCATGCCGATGTCATTTAGGTAATCAATGGCAGCTGCAAGTCCGATAGCACCCGCAATATTAGGTGTCCCCGCTTCGAATTTCCAAGGCAGTTCCTTCCAAGTTGCGTATTGTTCATAGACAAATTCAATCATTTCACCCCCGAATTCGACAGGAGACATTTGTTCTAGCAGTTCTTGTTTGCCATAGAGGACACCAATACCAGTTGGTCCCAACATCTTGTGCCCTGAGAAGGCAAAGAAATCTACGTCCAAATCCTGCACATCAATAGCCATATGCGGAGTTGATTGGGCACCGTCCACTACCAAGTAGGCACCGACCGCGTGCACCAGCTCTGCTATTTCCTTAATGGGCGCAACTGAGCCCAAAACATTGGAAATATGGGCTAGAGAGACAAACTTGGTCTTTTCAGACAGGACTTCCTTCAGGACGTCCATGTCGAGCTCGCCATTTTTCAAGGTAACATAGCGGAGCTTGGCCCCTGTTTTCTGGCAGGCCTGCTGCCAAGGAATGATATTGGAATGGTGCTCCTGAACCGAAATGATGACCTCATCGTCTGCTTGGAGAAGATCTCTAGCAAACTGAGCCACCCAATTGAGCCCCGTCGTCGTTCCTCGGGTAAAGAGGATCTCCTTGCTAGACTTGGCACGGATAAAATCAGCTACCGTCTGGCGCGCCGCCTCATAACGGGCCGTCGAGCGCTCAGACAAGGTATGCACTCCACGGTGGACATTGGCATTGTCCTTCTGGTAATAGTCTGCCAAGACATCCAATACCTGCTGCGGCTTTTGCGTCGTTGCGGCATTATCCAGATAAACCAGCGGCTCATCATTAACAATTTGGTCTAAAATGGGAAAATCTGATTTACACTCTTCTAACATGACTATCCCTCACTTCTTTATCCTTTTTTCAAAGCGGAAAACTCCCTGTGGAAATTGTTCCAGCATATCCTGTTCCTCTTTCCCTTCCAAAAACATTACTTTATGGAAGGCATTGAAGTATTCAACAATGCGAAAACCGCATCGATTGACATAGAAATGGATATTGCGTTGGTCATAGTAAGGTGTGATGGTTTGCCAAACCTTGACCTGTGGAAAGGTCGCTTCCACCACTTACCAGGTCGCAAATCCAATGCCTCGGCCATGGACTTCTGGTGAAGTAAACAGGGTTTCTAGTTCTCCCTGTTCACCATCTAAGATGAGAACAAGGCCGCCTACTCGCTGATTTTCCAGTACTATCCAGTAGGCTTGTCCATGTTCCAAAGACATGAGAACCGTTTCACGCGCTATGACCTGGCCTTCCTCCTCGAAGAAGGTATGGCGTTCTCCTAATTCTTCCAAAGCTCCGAAGTTAAACGATACTTGATTTGCCAGGATAAACGTATCCCAATCCGACTTGGCAAGGGGTTCTAATGTAACTTGGATCTTTCCTTGTTTCATCTTAGCGCTTTGACAAGCTATCTTCAATCACAGCAATCATCTGGTCGCGGACTTCCTTGACTGGGATTTCTGTGATAACAGCTCCCAAGAACCCACGGATGACCAGACGCTCGGCTGTCGCGCGATCCAAACCACGGCTCATGAGATAATACATATCCTCTGGGTCCACCTGACCGATAGAAGCTGCGTGACCGGCCGTGACTTCATTCTCATCAATGAGAAGGATTGGGTTAGCGTCGGAACGCGCCTTGTCAGACAGCATAAGGACGCGGCTTTCCTGCTGGGCATCTGCTCCCTTGGCACCACGAATAATGTGTCCAATGCCGTTGAAGGTAAGAGTACCACTTTCCAAAATAACCCCGTGTTGCAGGATATGACCGACCGAATTATTGCCGTAGTTGGTCACGCGGGTATCGACACCCTGAACCTGACGGCCAGCTGACAGGCCGACCACCTTGAGATTAGCATGGCTACCATTTCCCTTGAGGTCTGCATCCAAGTCAGCGACGACATTTCCTTTGTTAAGGAGGCCAATGGCCCAGTCCACGCTGGCATCGTTGCCAATGGTCGCACGGCGAGTCAAATAGGTATCCAGGTGCTGCCCCAAGCGGTCAATGGCTGAGAACTTAATCTGGCTTCCTGCCTGGGCAATCACTTCGACCACAATGTTGGCAGAGGTTTTCACCGCGTCGTCGCCAAGGCTCTCAAATCGTTCTAAATAATTGAGCTTGGTGTTCTTGCCTGCGATAATCAGTACGCGCTTGTTAAAAGCCACGCCACTTGTCGCGTCTTGGTAGAAAATACCTTCGACAGGCTGGTCAATTTCAACATTATCCGGAATGTAAAGAACGGCTGTCGAGTTGAAATAGGCTGTATTGTAGGCAGCCAATTTGTGCTCGTCGTAGGCTACTGCTGAGCCCAAGTATTTCTCGATGACATCTGGAATGACATCCATAGCTGAAGTAAAGTCCGTAAAGACTACCCCTTTTTCTACTAGGTCTGCTGGTAATTGTTCCAAAAGCGTCTGGCTACCGACTTGCACCAGCATAGGATTGTCACCTAGAGCTGTGAAATCCGGTACGTTTCCTACTGCATCGTTGATGGCTAAACTGCCGTCACCCAAATTCCAACGGTGAAATTTTACCCGCTCGATAACTGGCAAGTCCAGCTCTGCTATTTTCCCAAAAGCCGCCAAACGTAGGTCTGTCAACCATGTTGGCTCGGCCTGTTGGAGTGAAAATTCTTGTATCAATTCTTTGGTCATAGGTTCCTCCAAAGACTTAAATGTCATCTTCTTTGTAGTCGATGCCAAGCTCAGCAGCTACCTTAACATAGCCTTCTTTTTCCAAGCGTTGCGCCAATTCAGGGCCGCCTGACAGGACGACACGACCTTCCATCATGACATGGACCACATCAGGCGTGATGTAGTTAAGCAGGCGTTGGTAGTGGGTGATAATCATGGCACCAAAACCTTCGCCACGCATAGCGTTGATGCCTTTTGATACGACCTTGAGGGCGTCAATGTCCAAACCTGAGTCAATTTCGTCCAGAAGGGCAAAAGTTGGCTCCAACATGAGCAATTGCAGGATTTCGTTGCGTTTTTTCTCACCACCAGAGAAACCTTCGTTGAGGTAACGCTCAGCCATTTCCTCTTTCATATTGAGGAGTTCCATTTTCTCGTCCAACTTGGTGATGAAGTCGCGGACGTTGATTTTGTCCTCGTCTTCCTTGCCAGCATTCATAGCTGCACGGAGGAATTCTGCATTGGTAATACCCGGAATTTCAGATGGGTACTGCATGGCCAAGAAAAGACCCATACGAGCGCGCTCATCCACTTCCAATTCCAAGATATTGACACCGTCAAAGAGGACTTCCCCTTGCGTCACTTCGTAGCTTGGATTGCCCATGATGGCTGCTGAAAGGGTTGATTTACCGGTACCGTTTGGTCCCATGATGGCTGCAATTTCACCTGTTTTGAGGGTCAAATTGACACCCTTGAGGATTTCCTTGCCTTCAATTTCCACATGAAGGTCTTTGATTTCTAATACTGACATGGTATGCTCCTTTATTTTTCTGTCCTGTCCCTTATACATGCTGGGAAAAACTGCCCAGGCAGCTCCCCCCTTGACGCACATAAAATCTCATTGTCTGGAAATTTTAATAAACAGTATCTATCATAGTATATCAAAAAAAGAGCCAATCGGCTCTTTCCATGTTTCTAGACTTAATCTTTCTTCTGATTTCTCCGAATAATTCGTTTTTCTTTCCAGTCAGCCACCCGTTCCTGTCGATAACCACTGTTGCCAATAAAGCGCAGAAGATTGAGGAGGGGCGTTCGATTTTCACCGAAAATACCGATGAGTTCACAAAAGAGAACCAGGCCAAATCCTGCAGATAAGATCAACAATACACCGCCGACACGACTGGACACATTGAACAAGAGGGAAATCAATGAGAATAAAAAGGAAATCCCATAGATAACCAAGACTGTTCCCCGATGGGTCAAACCCAGGGACAGGAGGCGATGGTGGAGATGCATCCGGTCTGCTTCATAAATTTTCTTGCCCGACAGGGTTCGACGAATAATGGCCACAACCGTATCTGTAATCGGTACTCCAAGAATAATCATAGGCGTCACAACAGCTACAGCGGTCGAATTTTTCAGACCTTGGAGGGACAAAACACCAATCATGAAGCCAATAAAGAGGGCTCCCGTATCACCAAGATAAATAATGGCCGGATTGTAATTATAGGGCAGAAACCCAACAATCGCAACAACCAAAACAAATAAGGTCAAGGTCAAATAAATCTCGCTCTCCACCAGGAAGAAATAGGAAACCAGGCCCATGGTGGTCAGCGAAATAATCGATACCCCTGAAACCAGCCCGTCCAAGCCGTCAATCAAATTAACCGCATTGGTAATGGCTACAATCCAGAGCATGGTGAGGAAAAAGGACAACCAGGTCGGAAACTCAATATAGGGGCCACCAAAAGGCAGTTTAAAGGCATCAAAATGGAAATCCGTGAAGAACCAAATGACCAGGGCCGCAGCTGTTATCCCAAGGAATTTGGGCAAAGGACTGAGCTCCTTGATATCATCCACCAAGCCTGTCACCACCACCATACCACTCGCCAGAACCAAGGGAAGAACGTAGTCAAAATAGGTTCCCTTATGGCTCACATAGGTAACGATTTGCGGTAGAAAGAAGAGAACCGCAGCCGAAAAGGTGATAAAAATAGCTAGGCCACCAGCCGTTGGCATGGGTACCTTATTAATTCTGCGGGCATTTGGATGGTCCACCGCCCCAATTTTAAAAGCCAGAAAACGGATCAGAGGCGTCAGAATGACCGAGGTAATCAAGGTTCCAATCAGGATGAGGACATATTTCAAAGCAAAAGGCATCATGCAAGACTTACCTTCTTCAATTCCTCAACAGCGGCTAGAGGCAACAAGACTTGGCCATGTTCCTGCAGAACAGGACGGGTCACGGTAGAGTCGTCCGTGTACTCCAACATTCTAGACAGGAGGTAATCTGGATAATCTGCGGAACGGTCACTCACATCCAAGAGGACAGTCATAAAGTAGTCATCGTTCATCTTGTAGAGCTCTGATTCTTCAAAATCCACATCGATGGCCTGGGCGAATTGAACCACTTCGTGCAAATGATCAAAGTGCAGAACGTAGTAGATATAGGGCTCTGCCTCTTCTTCAGCCTCTATATCTGCCAGACGCTGTACCGCATCCTTGTCATAGGCGCTCTTATCTTTCAGGGTTTTCTCCAAAGACTGAAGAAAATCCGCCGGCGTCATCTGACTGACCTCATCTAGATTGTCAAAGTCAGCCAAGTCCTCAAAGTTGATGTGCTTATCAATCTCTGACTTGGTTACAAAAATATCGACCTTGTCAGGCTTGGGCGTTACGCGAAAACTGAGCATGCCACTTTCTCGAAATGTCAGGGGCAACTCCAATTCATCTAAAACAGAATAAAAGAATTCCTCCGTCTTCTCATGGGGCATAAGAAAATCCGCAATCTCCATGCCTCTTTCTTCCAAATCATCTAATAGAATAGTGATTTTCAAGGTCGAATCACTAATTTGTTTTACTTTCATACTTACCTCATACATCTGCCTAGATTTTCCAACAAATAGGCCACATTCTCATACAAATCTCTCACCATTATACTAAATTGCCGTCGGAAAAACAAAAGAAAAGCAGGACAGCCTGCTTTTAGGAAATAAACTTCAAGAAAGAATAAACCAATAGAATGGCCCCCAGGATAATCCGATAGTAACCAAACACTGTAAAATCATGTTTCTTCACATAATCTGTCAGCATCCGGATGACAACGACAGAAACAAGATAGGCCGTTACCGATGCGACCAAGAGAATCAAGACCTGTTCAAAATCCAGCGTATTGCCGTCGATAAAATACTTGACCGCCTTGAGCCCGCTATAGCCAAACATGGTAGGAATGGCTAAGAAGAAGGTAAAGTCAGCTGCCACCGAACGACTGGTCCCAAGAATAATGGCCCCCAAAATTGTCGCCCCAGAACGGCTAGTCCCTGGAATAATGGCCAAAACCTGGAAGAGACCGATAAACAGAGCCGTCTTATAAGGCATGGACGCCAAGTCCGTCACTGTAGGCTGGACTCTCTTATTGCGCTCTTCAATCCAGATAAAGGCAATACCATAGACAATCAAGGCAATGGCGATGGGCACCATAAAGTTGAAGTGGGCCTCAAACCAGCTATCAAAGGGCAGGGCCACCAAGATGGATGGAATACAAGCAATGACAACCTTGGCCCATAGCTGCCAGGTCAACTGAATCTCACGCTTGCTTTTGCCAGGCTGGAAAGGATTAAGGCGATGGAAATAGATGGTCATAACGGCCAAAATCGCCCCCAACTGGATAACAATGTTGAACATCTCCACAAAGCTATTCGACTGGTTGAACTGAATAAATTCCTGGACCAAAATCAAATGACCAGTAGAGGAAACTGGCAACCATTCCGTAATTCCTTCAACAATGCCTAAGAAAATGGCTTTCAATAATTCGATAAACATAGGATACTCCTTTTAAGAACCTGCATTGACCAGCGAGCGATACCATAGGAAAGAGATAACTTGCTCACCAGGGACTTTTTTATAAAAGATACTTTTAATTTTTTAAAACCAATCATGCTCTAGATACTTTAGACATTATACCACGAAAGATGAGAGAAACAAAGAGCCAAATATAGTTTGATGCTATCGCTCAAAGAACATTTATACAATAATTGTGAATAAAAAAGCAATCGTATTGAAATTTTTCAGAATTTTTTATACAATGGTACAATACATTTTATAAGGAGATATTATGAAACATAAACTCAGTATTTTCCTGCTGACCATACTGGCTGTTTTTTCAGTCACTACAGGCGTTCGTGCAGATGAATACCTCCGTATCGGGATGGAAGCTGCCTATGCACCTTTCAACTGGACCCAGGAAGACGACAGTAATGGTGCTGCCCCTATCGAAGGGACCAACCAATACGCTAACGGATACGACGTGCAAATCGCCAAAAAAATTGCAGAATCCATGGACAAGGAACTCTTGGTGGTCAAAACCAAGTGGGAAGGTCTGGTTCCAGCATTGACTTCTGGTAAGATTGACATGATCATCGCCGGGATGAGCCCAACAGAAGAGCGCAAGAAAGAAATCGCCTTTTCTGACAGCTACTACACTTCCATTCCGACATTGGTAGTTCGTGCAGATAGTCAATATGCAACAGCCAGCAAACTGGCTGACTTTGCAGGTGCAAAAATCACTGCGCAACAAGGTGTCTACCTCTACGACCTGATTGACCAGATCGAAGGCGCAAACAAGCAGACAGCCATGGGGGATTTCTCGCAAATTCGTCAGGCCCTGGAGGCTGGTATTATTGATGCCTACGTGTCTGAGCGTCCGGAAGGCCGTACCGCTGAGGCTGCTAATAAGGCTTTCAAGATGGTCGAGCTTTCAGAAGGTTTTGAAACCAATGCCGAGGACGTGACCATTGCAGTCGGTATGCGTAAGGATGATGCACGACTTGCACAGGTCAACCAAGTCCTTGCGACCATTTCTGAAGACGACCAAGTTGCATTGATGGACAATATGATTGAAAATCAGCCGGTCGAAGAAGCAACCGACGCGCAACCAAGCTTCTTTACACAGGTCTGGAATATCATCGTCAACAACTGGCAACAACTCCTACGCGGAACTGGTATGACCCTCTTGATTTCCATCTTGGGTACCATCATCGGTACGCTAATTGGTCTTTTGATTGGTGTCTTCCGCACTGCTCCAAAAGCTGAAAACAAGGTCGCTGCTATGGGACAAAAAGTTCTCGGTTGGCTGATTAATATCTACATCGAGGTATTCCGTGGTACCCCAATGATTGTACAATCTATGGTTATCTACTACGGTACCGCCCAGGCCTTTGGGCTTAACCTAGACCGCACTCTGGCAGCTATTTTCATCGTTTCTATCAACACTGGTGCCTACATGAGTGAGATTGTCCGCGGTGGTATCTTCGCTGTTGACAAGGGGCAATTTGAAGCAGCAACTGCGCTTGGATTTACCCACAATCAAACCATGCGTAAGATTGTCTTGCCACAGGTTATCCGCAACATTCTCCCAGCTACTGGTAACGAATTTGTCATCAATATCAAGGATACATCTGTCCTCAACGTTATCTCTGTGGTTGAGCTTTATTTCTCAGGAAATACTGTCGCGACCCAGACTTACCAATATTTCCAAACCTTCACTGTGATTGCCATTATCTACTTCATCTTGACCTTCACTGTAACCCGCATCCTGCGTTCTGTCGAAAAACGTTTCGATATGGACAATTACACGACAGGTGCCAACCAAATGCAAATCGAGGAGGTTCCACATGTCTAATACCATCCTGGAAATCAAGAATCTGAAAAAATCCTACGGTCAAAACCAAGTCCTCAAGGACATTTCAGTAACCGTTGAAAAAGGCGAGGTTATCTCCATTATCGGCTCTTCCGGTTCTGGAAAATCAACCTTCCTCCGTTCTATCAACCTTTTGGAAACACCGACGGAAGGCACCATCCTCTACCACGGTCAAGACGTTTTGGCCAAGGGCTATGACCTGACCACCTACCGTGAGAAATTAGGCATGGTTTTCCAATCCTTTAATCTCTTCAACAACCTCAATGTTTTGGAAAATGCTATCGTGGCCCAAACGACCGTTCTCAAACGTGACCGCGCTGAAGCAGAGAAAATTGCCAAAGCCAACCTCAACAAGGTCGGCATGACCGAGCAATACTGGGCCGCTAAACCAAGCCAGCTCTCTGGTGGACAAAAGCAACGGGTAGCCATTGCACGCGCCCTATCAGTCGATCCAGAAGTTATTCTCTTCGACGAACCAACTTCTGCCCTTGACCCAGAAATGGTGGGTGAAGTTCTCAAAACCATGAAAGAATTGGCCGAGTCTGGCTTGACCATGGTCATCGTGACCCACGAAATGGAATTTGCCCGCGACGTTTCAGACCGTGTCATCTTCATGGACAAGGGCGTCATCGCCGAAGAAGGCACACCTCAACAAATCTTCGAAAATCCAAAAGAAGAACGAACCAAAGAATTCTTGAAACGTTTTCTCGGTTAAGCTTTGATACCAGCTCTAGCTGGTATTTTTTTGGACTCCAATACACTTCAAAGCAAACCAGGCCCCTGTTGCCACAGTATGAAGCCTGGGAGTCACTGCTTTCAGGGTACATCTTGTTGGCCCCCTTTTTCCATCCTACTCTATTCCCCCGATTGCGGTATTATACTCAACTAAAATCAAAAAGAAAAGGCGCTAGGACTGAGGCAACAGTTCTAGCACCTAAACTTTAAAAATTTCAATTACAGTATAGTACAGGTAGTGATTTTTTGCGCTTTTTTACTGTTTTTCAAATAAAAAAGAGAGGCATAGACCTCTCTTTCTTGTTTGTCTAGGTAAGATTACCTAGATTAGTTTTCAAATTTTTTGTGGTTTTTGTCGTAAAAATCAATCAAGCCCAAAGCTGTCGCGAATGAGATGTTGTCGATTTTTGCACGTCCTTGTGCAAGAGCGATAACTGACATTTCACGAGCGTTGGTCTCTTTACTGATACGGTAACCAGTGATTTTCTTTTCACGTACCCAGTTTACAACTGCGGCAACTTTTTCGTAACTAGTCATGAGAAACCCCTTTCCTTTTTATTCGTGCAATTAAGTATAATACAGCTATGCTCATTTTGTCAAGTAAAGTATTCGGTTTTTACCAATTATTTGACAGAAAGAGCTGACAATATTTGAGTGCGAATGTCTTCAACACCCTCCGGATTGCCCGGTAAGAAGATTGTATTATTACCTCCTTGTGCAAAATTATTTAAGGTATCCAAGTATTGGTTGGTCAACAAGATAGACATAATCTGCTCTTCTGACATGCTGACGTTGGAATCTTTCAATTCACGGATAGAATCTGCCAAACCGTCAACAATAGCCTTACGCTGTTGGGCAATACCCACACCGTGCAGGCGGTCTTTTTCAGCTTCTGCCTCTGCAGCAGTGACAATTTTTATCTTGTCTGCCTCTGCCAATTCTTGGGCCGCAACCCGTTTCCGCTGGGCTGCGTTGATTTCGTTCATGGATTGCTTAACCTCTGCATCTGGCTCAACCTTGGTAATCAGGGTCTTGACAATGACGTAGCCGTAGGTGGACATCTCTTCTGCCACCTGCTTCTGCACTTCCAGGGCAATCTCATCTTTTTTCTCAAACAATTCATCCAGAGTCAATTTAGGCACAGATGAGCGCAGGGCATCCTCAATATAGGACTTGATTTGAGCCTCTGGGTGCATGAGCTTGTAGTAGGCATCTGTGACGTTATTTTCATTGACCCGGTATTGGGTCGCCACATTCATGGTCACAAATACGTTATCCTGGGTCTTTGTCTCAACCACGATTTCACTTTGCAACATCCGAAGCTGAATACGAGCTGCAATGACATCCACACCGAAAGGAATTTTAAAGTTAATCCCTGAGGTAGACGTTTTTTGGTACTTACCAAACCGCTCGACAATAGCCACCGTCTGCTGCTTGACCACATAGAGGCCAGAAATAATCAAAATCAAGGCCAGAAGCAGGACGAATAAGAGAGTAAACATAAACAATATAGGTGCCATAATAACCTCCTAAGCTAACATCTTACACCAACATTTTATAGAGTGAGTCATTTTCGTGCAAATTAATATATTGTGGGTCAAAATCTTCCAAGCGCTGAATAAAGTCCGCATAGTCATTCTTATCGCCCAAAGCAATCCCGATGAGAACTGGACCTGTTCCCTTATTGGCCCGCTTGATATACTCAAACCGTGTAATATCATCATTCGGTCCGAGAATATGGTTTACAAATTCGCGCAGGGCACCCGGCCGTTGGGGGAAATTGACGACGAAATAATGCTTGATTCCCTCGTAAATCAGAGCTCGTTCTTCCATTTCTGGCATGCGGTTGATGTCATTGTTACCACCTGAAATGATACAACAGATGGTCTGCCCCTTGATTTGGTCCTTGACAACCTCAAGTGCAGCAATAGTCGCAGCACCAGCCGGTTCAGCGACAATTCCCAATTTAGAATAAAGGTCCAAAATGGTTTCTGAAATCCAACCTTCATCAACACCAATCAGCTTGTCTACATGTTTACGAGCAACTTCGTAGGTGCTTGCACCGACTTTTTGAACAGCAATTCCGTCCGCAAACTTGTCAATTTCAGCCAGCTTAACAGGTCTTCCCTTATCAAAAGCAGCCTTCATCGAACGTGCTCCGCTAGCCTCAACACCTACAATCTTGATGCCTGGTGCCTGTTCCTTCAAATAAGCCGAAACACCTGCAATCAGACCGCCACCACCAACGGGAACCAAAATCTGATCAAAATCAATCGATTGTTCCTGGGCCTCGTCCAAGATTTCGTAGGCAACAGTCCCCTGACCTGCCTGAACATTATCATCATCAAAGGGATCGATGAAGGTTTTTCCACTTTCCTGGGTATAGTCTTGAGCAGCCTGAGCCGATTCATCAAAGGTATCACCCACCAAGCGAATATCCACAAATTCCCCACCAAAGAACTTGACCTGACCAATCTTCTGCTGCGGCGTTGTAATGGGCATGAAAATTGTAGCAGGAATCTGCATTTCCTGGCAGGTATAGGCTACTCCCTGGGCATGGTTGCCCGCTGAAGCACAGACAACCCCTCGCTCTTTTTCCGCATCCGTCAATTGGGAAATAGCGTAATAAGCCCCTCGAATCTTGAAGGAACGGACCCGCTGCTCGTTTTCCCGTTTGATATAAATATCGGCTCCATAACGCTCTGACAGGTAACGATTATAATCTAGCGGTGTCTTAACCACCACATTTTTGAGAACAGAATAGGCCTGCTCAATGTTCTTTGCTGAAATCATATTGCACTTATTTCTTTCTATTATAAATATTGTACCAAAAATCCTGAAATAAACATAGGATTTATAATCAAAATTCACAAATATTTTTTATTTTATCAGAATGGTCAAAAGAGCTGGCAAGCCAGCTCTTTACTATTCTTTGACCAGAACCCCGAGACTTCTAATTCAAGTAGAGTTACCTAACTCTACGATTTCGAGATCGGACTTCAACAGTTTGGGGAACTGTTGAAGGTTGGAGATAGGGTTTGTCGGTAGACAAACTTCCCCTGGCCTCGCTATCGAATTTCTGGGCTCGGGTTAAAATAGTCCCCCGGACTTACCTCGCTTTCCAGTTTTCAAGCTCGGACTAAAACAGTCCCCCTCAACTACCTTGCTTTCGTATTTCTAGGCAAGGGCTAGAATAGCCTATCCGCAGGCTGCCTCGCTCTCTTGTTGTCAAGCGAGGGCATATGGTCGCTCTCACATTTCTAGGCGACCAGCTGAAAGAGTCTATCCCCAGACTCTTTCACTCCCCCGGACTTACCTCGCTTTCTCGTTTTTGGGCGAGGGCTAAAACAGTCCACTCAACTGCCTTGCTTTCGTATTTCTGGGCAAGGGCTAGAATAGCCTATCCGTAGGCTAACCTCGCTCTCTTGTTGTCAAGCGAGGGCGTATGGTCGCTCTCACATTTCTAGGCGACCAGCTGAAAGAGTCTATCCCCAGACTCTTTCACTCCCCCGGACTTACCT
>NZ_JBIMJS010000008.1:0-95129 GCF_043674225.1 Streptococcus sp. A11 | reverse complement strand
CTATCCCAAAAAATGTTTGGGCTACAAGTCACCGAGAGAATTTCTTATAGGTGGCTAACTCGGAATTGAAATTTGCCTTTGAGATGAAAAAACTACCGACCTATGCAGGAATAGCGATTTTTGTAACAACTTTGCTGATAAACTGGCTTCTCCCAAGCGTCTCCAAGGTCCTGAACAGCCTACTGGCTCTTGCGGTTCTAGCCTGGCTGCTCTACCTGATTTATTACTGGGTCAGCTACTGGATCTATGTCCGTAAACAGAAGAAATAAGAACAATCTCCTCTAAGTTCGACCTAGAGGAGATGATTTTTATTTAGAGGCAATATTTTGGAAAAAATCAAATTGGCGGTAGGTCAGATTTTCCGGTAAGGTCAAATCCACATCGTCTTCCACATCTGCCACGGTTAATTCGACATCCAAGGGCAAATCCTTCAGTCTATAACGTCTGATTACGTGCCCCTCTGCACTGACAAAGTCCAGCAAGTAACCATTTACCCGAACTTGATACAACATCAACTTATCCGTTAAATTTTCAATGACCAGCATATCCATCTTTCTACGTCCGATCGTATATTCTGGAACTCTATAGTAGTGAAATTTTTTATCCATGTCCAATCTCCTTCATGTCAATGACCACATCTGCTTTTTCCCAGACAGCAGGGTTATGAGTCGCAATGACAATCACACGGTTGTCATTTTTTAGCCCTGTCAAGAGTTGCATGACCTCTTCTGAATTTTTGGGGTCGAGTGCCGCAGTCGGTTCATCGGCCAAAATCAGTGGTGGATTTTTTAAGATAAGCTTGGCCAAGGCAACCCTCTGGGCTTCACCTCCCGATAAGGTATAAACCTTTTGTTCTAAGTCTAAGTAGCCCAAGTTCACCTGCTCCAAAGCTTCATTTTGTAGTCGCTGCCGCTGCTCTTTTTTGACCTTCTGTCCGACAAATCCCAAGTCTAAATTGTCTCCGATTGATTGATTATCCAGGAGACCAATCGTTTGGAAGAGGTAGCCCATGTGATCTCGAAAGAACTGCTGGGAAGCTAGCTTCGACAAATCTTGACCCTGATAATCAATCCGTCCGCCGTCAGCTTTTTCCAACTTGGCCAGCATATTTAGCAAGGTAGTCTTTCCGCTACCGCTTTTTCCAATTAAAGCATAGACCTTGCCCCTTTCCAACGTCAGATGTAAGTTTGAAAAAATCTCCCGTTCTTCAAATCGCTTTTCCAATCCCTGAATTTCAATCATTTTATTGTCCTTTCAACACTGCTACGTTGGCAGTTTGTTCTTTCTTATCTTGTCTTCCCAGTATGACCAGGGCATTTAAGGTGAGCAAGCCTACAGTCAGACCGCTCATAACCACATCTCCTGTCAACCAAGTTGATACCAGCAAGCCCAGTACAAACACACCAGCTTGGCCTAGGAGGTAAGATCCATGAAGTTCATAGAAGGTCATTCCGGCCAAACGCTTGATAAACAGCTCTCGTCTGAATTGTTCAAAATAGAGCAAACTCATCGCATCAAAAAGCAAAACAGCCGTTGCCAGTGTCAATACTGTACCGATGAGAAGCGAATAAAACTCTGTTCGCTTGGTGTTCAAAACGCTGACAAAGGCCAACCGCTGATTCACCAAATAGGATACCCAGTTATAAACACCCTGCTCTTTCATGACTTCAATAGTCGCCTCATAGCCTACAAACTTCATCCCTAAATCCAGACTAGTACCCCAGAACATATCCGAAACTGGTGTCGCACCTGTTGACTCAGGAGTCAAAACAACAATAATCGGGTCTGTCAGATATTGGGTCTGGCTCCGATCGCCATCATTGTAGAGAAACCGCTCTTGACCACTGTCTGTAAAGGCCAGACTTATCTTGGTAGCGAACATCTGTTGGCTGTTACTTTCTAGGCTTTGTCGGGAAAATGCCTCTAATTCTGTCTGGAACATATTTTGTACTTGCTCAGCTTGTTCTCGCAAGCTAGCTGGTAAAATCAAACCATACTCACCCAGGCTCAGATGATTCATTTCCTCCAAGAAGGCTTGGTCTACCATCACTCCCTGCTCTGTCAGATAGCGAGGAGATACGTAGATGACATTGCCACGAGGATTATAATCCGTCAGGCGATTGCCCTCAGGATCCACCTCGCCACCGAAGGCGTACTGGTCGACATTGCTTTTCACAAAGAGGGCTTCTGTCGTCTCTAGCTGTACTTTCGCAAACTCTCGCCACTTTTTATTCTGCTGGGCCACTTCCTCCTCGGTCATCATAGCAGAGCTGTAACTAAAAACAGATTTGTAATAATCATCTCTCAATGCCCATTCTTCCTGTGCCTGTTCAAGCAAGCGAATTTCCTGATAGCCCTGCAATAGACGGCTAGAGCTAAAACCTACTACCAAAATAGCCAGAAGTTGCCCAACCATCATCATAGCCAACATCCGTTTGAGAGGAAGTTTTCCCTTGAGCAAATCAACCAAGCTATTTTGCCTCAACCCCAGGAAATACACTAGGCTAAGTAGGACAGAAATACTAGCAAGAGCCAGTGCATAGAGGAAAAGCCCCAGGAAAAAGACCTGCAAGATGGATAGTAAAAATCCAGCTTGAAGATAGAGAATAAGAGGTCCGATTATAGCCCCCACCGATGTAGCCATCACAATCTGACGAATATCCTCCCATAAAGGTCGAGCCACCACCTGTAAGAAACTTTCACCTGAAATCAGACGAATTCCTGCAAATCGTAAGGTCTTAATCCGATAGATTAAGGTGAGAGCCATGAAGGTCAAGAGAAAGACAAAGAAACTCAGCATGGCTACTTCTGAAACAACTGTGGATAGGAAGATGCTAAAGAGAGAATAGCCATGATGGACCATGCCACTGTAACCCAGTGATTCCAAGCTTTCTTTCAAGACTTGGTTGTCCAAATCTCCTGAAACAATCAGATAAGTACTAACCAAGTCGCTGGTTTCAGCACTTTCCTTGGAGGAAACGGTCAAACCTTCTGGAACCTGTCCGCTACCATAGATGGCGTAGGTAAAACTGGTTTCCCCAGAAGCATTAGGCTCGACAATCCGTCTAGCAATCACACTCTTATGTTCCTCTGCCAAGTCGGTCAAGACCTCTGTCACCTGGTCACGATTGGCTGTCTGTCTATTGGTATCTTTCCCGATGACATCCACTGCCTGATAAGAACCAAACTCTACAAGACTAACCTGACCAGCCAAAGAAATACCCAGGTAAATCGCTACCAATACAGTCGACACTAGAATAAATAAACGTTTCATCATCTCCTCCAAAGAATTGCTTGGAACTACAAGAGTAGTTCCAAGCAAAGTGTACTGTGTTAATAGTTATAATAGAAAGCTGCTTGCTCTCCAAGTTTTGTACTAATCCATGCACGAGAGGTCTGTCCTGCCTGTGCATACCCTTTACTTGAGGCTCCGGTCCATCTACTTACGACAGTTGAACTATGGTAGCGACTGCTGTGATAATAGTTTGAATAGGCGCCACCATTTGCTGCTCCGTACGTCCAAACTCCTTCTATATCTTATCTGTTCTTCCCAAAAACACATAGGACAGACCAATAATAAGTCCAGTCCAGACTAGAATAACAGGAATTCCCATGTCCCATCTCAATGTATGGTTTTCAATGCTTTTTTGGAAGACACCTGTTGCAATTTCAAAACTTCTCATATAGGTCGTCGGGAGCAGATGAGCAATTTTGAAGAGGGGATTGAGCAGACTTGGTAGCCAGACCAACGCAAATAAGCTAACTGTGGACAAAAAGAGGGCTGTCATGCGATTCTTAGTCACCAAGCTGATCAGATAGACAAGACTACTAATGAAGACAAGGGAGAGGACTTGTAGAAGCAAGGTCGGCAGGAGGACCGAACTAACCGTCACAAAAGAAAGCGTGAAACTATCCAAACTGTAAGCAAGAGTTGGGTACTGAAGACTTCCAAAACCAAATACCAAACCTGCCACTAAGAAAGACGTGATAGAAACCAAGGCAAATAGCAAAAGAGAAAAAACAAAGCCAACTGCTAATTCCTGCACCATACGTTGTCCTCTAAACAGGGGCAACATCCGATACTTGTCCAATTTTCCAGCATAGGCACCTCCATAAACATTGGTCAAGACAAAAGCAATTCCGACAGGAAGGAGGGCAGGGAAGATGTAGGTAAACAAGGACGGGAGAAATTGAAAGGCTGTATGTGGGAAATGGGTATCCTCAAACGGTAAATCAATCGTAGAAAGAGCCGTATAATACGCAATCTCCCTATCCAAAGCATCCAAAACATCCTTTTCAGGACTATGAGCTTCCAAGGAAGCCTTGGCAGACGACAGATAATCTAGCTGACGGTCATAGACTTGGTCCCATTGACCAGCTGTAAAAGCCTTTAGAAACTCTTCATCCGAGACAATAATTGCTTGCCCATCTTCTATGCTTTTTGAAACATAAAGGTATTCCTCCGATTCTGGATCCAGACTCTCCAAACGAGCCTTATTTTCCTCGATAGCTTGGGCATTGGTCCGTTGATTCTGTCGAATTTGTGCCCCTAGGTTATTGGCTTGTGAGGCCTGATGATTGAGGAACAAGGTTCCCAAACAAGCAAGCAACAATAGCACTAGAGGTACATAGGTCAACTTATTTTTTACTAATTGAGCAAACAGAAATTTCTTGTAAGTCATCATTCTACCTCCTGCATGGTTTCATTGACCAGTTTCAAGGTCACATGGCAATATTCTTCAATATCCTCTTTGTAATGAGAGGTCAAAATAATCATTTTGTCTTCTTGGCAAAGTTGGTGCAAGGCTTTAAAGAACAGTTTTCGACTTGTTTCATCCAAACCATTGGTAATCTCGTCCATCAAGAGATAGGTCGCGTCGCTGACCATATACATGGCAATCAAGACCCGCTGCTTCATCCCCAGTGAATACTGGCGAATAGGTAGGTGGGCATAATCTTCCATTTCCCAATAGGAAATAACCGCATCAATGTCCACCGAAGACTGCCAAGTTTGTTTGACAAATCGTAAATAGTCCAGACCAGAAAGATTTCCCTCAAACCATTCGCTCGTTTCATAGTAAAATAAGTCCCTATTTGGATGACCAGCAGTGCTTGACCAGCTCGACCGACCAGCAAGTGGAGCCAGCAAACCTGCCACCGTTCTGAAAAATGTTGTCTTTCCAGAACCGTTGGTAGCTACAATGCCGTACAAGTTCCCCTTTTGGAATTGATAGGAAAAATTCGTCAAAACAGGATGCCGTGTCGCAATGGTCATGTTTTTAATCTCTAAAGTCATTATCCTCACCTCTCATAAAAAGTGCAGGAGAGATTTTCTCTCCCTTAATTATGTGCCTAGTATAACCTCTTTCTCGAAAAACACCAATGACATTTATGTCATCGTAAAACCCATGATATACAAAAAAAGACCTGAACATTTCGGTCTTTTACGCTGCTATATTTTGTATCAAAACAGAAACAATAGTAAACTCACTGCACTACTCTTCTTTCGCAAAAGGGAAAAATACAATCGCTCCCAGACATCCAACGACCAATTTCCAACTAGCCGCAAGCCACTCAGCATCTAGTATTTTCAAAACAAACATCAGTAAGAAAACACAACTAGCCATAAATAAAACCCATTTTTTCATACCCATTCTTTTCATCTAAGCAAGTTTTAGTATGAGTATAGCCCCTTTCTCGAAAAACACCAATGACATTTATGTCACCAATAAATTATAGTTACAAATATTTTTTCAAATCTTCTTGCCATTGCTTTTCTAACATGGTTACCAAATGTGCATCTTCAATCATATCAGCAAATAGTTTTGCTTTTTGATAGAACCCTTCTGCCAAACTATACTTATTCTCCACAACAAGAGCATGTTTCCAATGCAACATAAGTAAAATAGGTTTCTTTTGAAAATCCTGTGTTTTCTCCATTATTTCTTGAAGACAAGCAATATAAAGGTCAAAAAATTCATAAGACTCCAGCATATCCAAACAAGCCAGACCTGAAAAAATAACATTACTCAGAAGAAATAATTGCTCTGGCTGAACAAGATTGACATGCTTTATTAAACGCAATAAGAACGATTGCAACTTGCCAATTTCTGATAACTGATTTTTCTTGTTTTTTATATGTGCAAATACACTGACGAAATACAGACTAATCAGTTCTAAATCCTTCAACGAAAAGACTTCTTTCTCCTCAAGTTCAGGTAAATACGTTTCTAATAAGGCTACCGCATATTCTGGATGTTGTGTGCGAATAACATCCAAAATCGCCCTTGACGTTTCAACCCACACCGTTTCCTCTGGTGGTAATTGTTCACAATACAGTTCTTCTATTTCATCAAGGTATTGTTCCTTTTTATCCAACACCTCGACCTTATTATATATCGGCTCCCGCAACAACTTATACTTGAGCTCCAGATAGCCTTGTGGCAATTCCTTATAGTCTGGCATTAGGCTATAGGCTGGAATGCCTAAACGCTGGGAAATGTACTCTAACTTTGGAATAGAGGGCTGCGATTGACCACTTTCTATCCGAGCTAATTGCCGTACCGTCAACTCGGATTCATCTCCACAAAAATCTGGACGGCTCAGCCCCTTTTCTAGCCTCAGTTGCTCGATTTTTTGCCCTAAAGTCATGTCACCCCTCCTCCTACCAATATTTTTTCAAATCCTTCTGCCACTCCTCTGCTAATTTCTGTGCCAGATAGTCATTTCCAATGACCTGAGCAAACGATTTGGCTGACTGGTAGACTTTTTCAGCTTTTTCATAATCTTCCTCTAATTTCAAAGCCGCTTTCCATTCCAGCATAAACAAGAGAGGTTTCTTTTGATAATCTTGCGTCTCTTCCATTATTCCACGAAGACAATCAATATAGATAGGGGCATCGTCATAATATTCTATCAGTTCAAAGCAGGCAAGCCCTGAGATAATCGCATCTCTTAAATAAAAAGTATCTTCTAATCGAACAAATGTCTGACTGTTGGCTAGTTTTTTCATTAAATACGAGATAGATTCAAAGTTGTTTTGAACTCTACTGACTGTATTCTCTCCTATTGTTTGCTGGACAAAAAAGAGCCGAATAAGAATCAAGTCATTGACATCACACACTTTCTTTGCCATAAGAAGTGGTAAGTTTTCTGTCAATAGAGCTACTGCATAATCTGGTTGATTGGTCCGCACCATATCAACCATAGCCTGCATAGCCTCACAGATAAGCTGCTCAGTCTTAGGTAGTTCTTCAAAATAGGTATTATATATGGTTTCGATATACCCATCCTGTTTATCCAACACCTCGACCTTATTATATATCGGCTCCCGCAACAACTTGTACTTGAGTTCCAAATAACCTTGTGGCAATTCCTTATAGTCTGGCATCAGGCTATAGGCTGGAATGCCTAAACGCTGGGCAATGTACTCTAACTTAGGTATAGAAGGCTGCGATTGACCACTTTCTATCCGAGCTAATTGCCGTACCGTCAACTCGGATTCATCTCCACAAAAATCTGGACGGCTCAGTCCCTTTTCTAGCCTCAGTTGCTCGATTTTTTGTCCTAAATCCATACCAGCCCCCCCCACTGCACCTATTTATCCTTACCTAAACAGTATACCACATCTTGCAAGACTTTACAAAAAACACCAGCCTAAGCTGATGTTCCTGTGGTTTCTTATTCACTAGCTGTTACAAGAACATTCTCACGTCGGTAGGTGACGGTCAAGTCCAGCAAGTTGGCTTCTACTGCTGGTGTCAGCTGGTCTGCTGTCATTCGCCAAGTCCAGTTACCACCGAGGGTGTTTGGTAGGTTCATGCGGGCAGTCCCGTCCAATTCTAGCAAATCTTGCATGGTCACAATCGTCATAAAGGCTGGTGAGCCAAAGAGAAGACGGAAGAGGGCATGGTGGATACTTTCACCTACTGATCGATTGCTGTATTTGTCTAAGAACGCTCTGGATTCTGGGGTTGTTTCCCTTTCGTACCAACCGCTAATTGTATCGTTATCGTGGGTGCCTGTATAGGCAACAACATTATTGCGGTGGTTGTGTGGCATCTCAATACTATCTCCAGTTGGGTCAAATGCAAACTGCAAGACTTTCATGCCTGGGAAACCAGTCCTTTCACGCAATTGAATAACCTTATCTGTCACTGTTCCCAAATCTTCCGCGATGATGTTCAAATCGCCCAGCTCGCGTCTTATGGTATCGAACAATTCAAAGCCCGGCGCCTCAACACGATAGCCGTTGACAGCCGTTTCTTCGCCCGCAGGAATTTCCCAGAAAGAGGCAAAGCCGATAAAGTGGTCGATACGGACCATATCGTAGATTTTAAAGGATTCTCGCAGACGAGCAACCCACCAAGTAAAACCATTTGCTTTCATGGCCTCCCAATCGTAAATCGGATTTCCCCAAAGCTGACCGATTTCTGAAAAGGCATCTGGTGGACAACCCGCAACTACGCTCGGTTTTCCTTCTTCGTCCGTCTTAAAGAAATGTGGATTGGCCCACATATCAGCAGAATCTGCCGCGATATAAATGGGCATATCCCCAACAAACTCAATCCCTTTGGCATTGGCGTAAGCCTTCAAAGCCTGCCACTGCTTAAAGAATAAATACTGGGTGATGCGGTGGTAATCGATGCGTTCCACCAAGAGATGACGGTAGTATTCCAAGGTATCATGGTAGCGCAAACGTGCCCCCTGATCCTCCCAATCAATCCAGGACTTGTTGTCAAAATGCTCCTTGATAGCCATATATTCTGCAAAAGTATGGATCCAAAAATCATTTTCACCCAAGAAATTCCAATAGTCTTGTGGCAAACCAGCCTCTTTCATATTGGCAACAACCTGCTCCAAAATCGGACGGCGGGCAGTAAAAACTTTGGCATAATCTACTTCTTTTGCACTCTGACCAAAGTCAATGCCCTGCACATCTTTCTCTGTCAACCAGCCCTCTTCAATCAGTAGGTCCAAGTCAATAAAGTGCGTATTCCCTGCAAAGGCTGAAAATGATTGATAGGGAGAATCGCCGTAACTAGTGGTTCCCAATGGCAAAATCTGCCAGTAACGTTGCTTGGTTCGTACCAAAAAGTCTACAAATTCATAGGCTGATTTCCCCATGGAGCCGATGCCATAGGCACCTGGCAATGATGAAATGTGCATGAGTACTCCACTTTGTCTCACTTTCATATTTTTCTCCTTTATAATGAATGGTTATCTGCGTCATGACGCAAACGATTGCTTGCCATCTATTATACTATGTAAACGGTAACAAATCAAGTTTTTTCAAAAATTCCTATGAAAATTTGCTCAATAAATCACTAGCTTCGAACTCTAAAGAGTGATAATAAAAGGCTTTTTCTGTGCTGAATTCATTAGCAGAAAAAATTTTTAAAAATTTTTATAAAAACGCTTGCAAACGGATTCGTAATGGTGTATAATAAATTCAACTTGGGAAAACGTTTGCGCTAGTGAGCGTTTCACAATAAAACATTTATTCTTGGAGGGAAGAATATGAAACACAAACTTCTTAAGAGCGTTGCTCTTCTAGCTGCATCTACAGCTGTTTTGGCTGCTTGTTCAAATTCAAGCTCGTCAAGCTCATCTGATTCTGCTGAAGCAGGAAAAGAATTGACCATCTACGTTGACGGTCAGTACGAAAGCTACATTAACGAAGCCAAAGCTGCCTTTGAAGAAGAAAATGGTGTAACCGTTACAGTTAAAACAGGTGATGCCCTCACAGGTCTTGACAACCTTTCATTGGACAACCAATCTGGTTCAGCTCCAGACGTCATGATGGCACCATACGACCGCGTAGGTAGCCTTGGTTCAGAAGGTCAATTGTCTGAGTTGACATTGGCTGACACTAGCAAGACAGACGATACGACTAAAGCACTTGTAAGCAACGGTGGTAAGGTTTACGGATCACCAGCTGTTATCGAGACATTGGTTCTTTACTACAACAAAGACCTCTTGTCAGAAGCTCCAAAAACCTTTGCGGAACTTGAAAAATTGGCAGAAGACAGCAAGTACGCTTTTGAAGGGGAAGATGGTAAAACAACTGCCTTCCTAGCTGACTGGACAAACTTCTACTACACTTACGGTTTGCTTGGCGGTTACGGCGGTTATGTATTTGGTGCTAACGGTACGGATCCAAAAGACATCGGTTTGGCTAACGACGGTGCTATCAAGGCGATTGAATACGCTAAAACTTGGTATGAAAAATGGCCTCAAGGTCTCCAAGACGGTACAGCTGCTAATAACTTGATCAACACACAATTCACAGACGGTAAGGCAGCAGCAATCATCGAAGGTCCTTGGAAAGCAGCATCTTACAAAGACGCAGGCCTCAACTACGGTGTAGCAACTATCCCAACTCTTGCTAACGGCAAACAGTACACTGCATTCGGTGGTGGTAAAGCTTGGATCGTTCCCTCAGGTTCTAAAAACCCTGAATTGGCACAAAAACTCGTTGATTTCTTGACATCAACTGACCAACAAAAAGCCTTCTACGATGCAACCAACGAAATTCCTGCTAACACAGAAGCTCGTGAATACGCAGTTGGCAAAAACGATGAGTTGACAACTGCTGTTATCAACCAATTCGCTTCAGCTCAACCAATGCCAAACATCTCTGAAATGGGTTCAGTTTGGACACCAGCTGGTAACATGCTCTTCGATGCAGCAAGTGGTGCTAAAGACGCTAAAACTGCTGCAACAGATGCTGTAAAAGCTATTGCAGATGAGATTGCTCAAAAACACAGCAACTAGTCAAGTTTAAAGTTGGACTGGGAATTCTTCCCAGTCTACTTTATTACTTAAATTTACTCAAGGGTGTTAGTAATAAGAATTAGGATGATATACTAACTCCTTCTCTCAAAGGAGACTATGACTATGAAACAAAATCCAAGCAAGGCCCTCCTTTTGTCCCTAATCCCAGGCCTTGGGCAAATCTATAACAAACAAAAAGCGAAGGGATATATCTTTTTAGGGGTAACACTTGCCTTTCTAGTATATTTTATTACAATCGCTGCTGGTGAACTCGGCAACCTGATCACACTTGGTAGTCAACGAGGACAAGATAATTCTCTGTTTATGTTGATTCGTGGTTCTTTCCATTTGATTATCACAGTTGTTTATTTGGCATTTTATGCACTGAACCTAAAAGATGCTCACAGTACTGCTAAGCGATGGAATGCTGGTCATCCAGTTACTACTTCTTTGCAAGATATGATTAAAGGAGTCTATGAAAATGGCTTCCCTTATCTCTTGATTATTCCATCATACATTGCAATGACGTTTGCCATTATCTTCCCAGTTGTAGTAACATTGTTTATCGCTTTTACAAACTATGACTTTAAGCATTTACCTCCTGGTGCATTGCTAGACTGGGTTGGGTTTAGTAACTTTACAAATATTTGGAAATTGAGTACTTTCCGTACAGCATTTGGTTCTGTACTTGGCTGGACCATTATCTGGGCTCTTTGTGCTTCAACTGCCCAAATTGTTATCGGTATCTTGACAGCCATCATTGCAAACCAGCCATTTATTAAAGGCAAACGTATCTTCGGTGTTATATTCTTGCTCCCATGGGCTGTTCCAGCCTTCGTGACTATCTTGACTTTCAGTAACATGTTCAACGATAGTGTCGGTGCCATTAACACACAAGTATTGCCATTCTTGAGCAAATTCTTGCCATTTATCGATAATTTCCTGATTCCGTGGAAGACCGATCCGTTTTGGACAAAAGTAGCCCTGATCATGATGCAGGCCTGGCTTGGTTTCCCTTATATCTATGTCTTGACCTTGGGTATTTTGCAATCTATTCCAAACGATTTGTACGAGGCTGCCTACATTGATGGTGCAAGTGCCATTCAAAAATTCCGTAGCATTACCTTGCCAATGATCTTGGCAGTGGCTGCTCCTACTCTGATCAGTCAGTACACCTTCAACTTCAACAACTTCTCGATCATCTATCTCTTTAACAATGGTGGTCCTGGTAGTGTCGGTGGTGGTGCTGGTTCAACCGATATCTTGATTTCTTGGATTTACAAATTGACCACAGGTACAGCTCCACAATACTCAATGGCGGCTGCCGTAACCTTGATTATTTCCATGATTGTCATCAGTATTTCCATGATTGCCTTCAAGAAATTAAATGCTTTTGAAATGGAGGATGTATAAGATGAAAATGTCAGTAAGTTTCAAACGCAAACTAGGGCAAACCCTGACCTATCTCTATCTGATTGCCCTGTCTATTATTATCATCTATCCTCTCTTGATTACCATTATGTCTGCCTTTAAGTCAGGGAACGTGGTAGCCTTCAAGTTAGAACCGATAGCACTTACCTTGGACAATTTCAAGGGACTCTTTACCGAAACTCTCTACGGTACCTGGTACCTCAACACGCTGATTATCGCGGTTTTGACAATGCTTATCCAAACCAGTATAGTGGTACTAGCGGGATACGCTTACAGTCGCTATAATTTCATCGCTCGTAAGCAGAGTTTGGTCTTCTTCCTGATTATTCAAATGGTGCCAACCATGGCCGCTCTGACAGCCTTCTTCGTTATGGCCCTCATGCTCAATGCACTCAACCAAAGCTGGTTCCTCATCTTCCTCTATGTTGGTGGTGGTATCCCGATGAACGCTTGGCTCATGAAAGGCTACTTCGATACGGTGCCAATCTCTCTGGATGAATCTGCAAAACTAGACGGTGCTGGCCACTTCAGACGTTTCTGGCAAATCGTTCTGCCATTGGTACGCCCAATGATTGCCGTACAAGCACTCTGGGCCTTCATGGGACCATTTGGAGATTACATCCTCTCCAAATTCTTGCTTCGTGAAAAAGAATTCTATACTGTTGCCGTTGGTCTGCAAACCTTCATCTCAGATGTGAAAAACCTCAAGGTTGCCTATTTTGCAGCAGGGGCTGTTCTCATCGCCCTCCCAATCAGTATTCTATTCTTCTTCCTACAAAAGAACTTTGTATCTGGTTTAACTAGCGGTGGTGATAAGGGGTAGTACCTTATCCCACCTTTTCCCTTTTTCGGTCATATCCTTTGCCTTGACTTGATCGAGAAACCAAGGCTGTTCAGATACAGACTCAACCATAGACACTTCTTCCTAGAAAGGACACTCCATGCTGCCCTATCCATTTTCTTATTTTTCCAGTATTTTCTCTGCTCGGAAAATGTTTGATAACCGTCGCTTGCTGACTCTCTGGCAGCGTCTCTTTACCACCGTCTTTTTGGTGGCCCTCTTGGTCCTGCCGACTTCCTTACAGACCTTGAGTCTAGAAAGCTATCCTTTGGACAATTTTGTCGAGGGTATTTATGCACCCCTGACAGACCAGGTGGTCGAGGATTTACAGCAACATAGCCAGCTGGAAAACAATCAATTGACCTACACAGGACAGGGCATTTCAGACCAAATCACCTTTGGCAATCAAGTCAGCCAGAGCTCGGATTTTTCCTATCAATTTGGCCAACAAAGTCTGACCATTCGAAAAGGGCAGGAGGTCTTAGCCCAGTTCAGCTACGATGGGCTGACAAATGCTGATTTTTCAAGTAAGGAAAGATTGACCACCGCCCTTTCAAAGAATTGGTACCAAGCCAATCGGGCAATGGTTGGTCTGAGCATTACCTTGGTATCGACCATGATTTTGGCCACCAATCTCCTCTTTATTCTGCTGGGTGCAAGTGGCTTTCTCTACCTGACTAAAAAATCTCGTTTCTTCCATTTTCATACCTTTAAAGAATGTTTCAATTTCTCCCTGCATTGCTTGGGACTACCAACCATTTTAGCCTGTCTGATTGGGATTTTTGGGCAGCCTGTTACAACTGTTTTGACTGTTCAAAATATCCTCTTTGTGCTAGTATTGATTTGGGTATTTTTCAAAACAAAATTCCGTAATCAACTTTAGGAGGTTCCTATGCGTGCAACCATCAAGGACGTAGCCAAACTGGCTGGTGTGTCGCCGTCTACGGTGACCCGCGTCATTCAGAACAGCTCTTCTATTAGTCAAAAAACCAAAGACCTAGTTAGAAAGGCTATGGCGGACCTTAACTACCACCCAAATCTCAATGCTCGTAGTCTGGTTTCCAGCTACACACAAGTGATTGGCTTGATACTTCCCGAAGATTCTGATGTCTTCTACCAAAACCCATTCTTCCCAACAGCCCTACGTGGCATTTCACAGGTGGCTGCTGATCACAATTATGCGATTCAAATTTCTACGGGAAAAAATGAAGAACAGCGATTGGAAGCTATTTCTCAGATGGTCTACGGTCGACGAGTTGATGGTTTAATTTTCCTTTACTCCAAGCCAGATGACCCACTGGTTCAGCTAGCCATTCAGCATAAATTTCCCTTCCTCATTCTCGGTAAGGCAGATTCTCCATTTATCTCCCTAGTCGACAATGACAATATCCAGGCTGGATTTGAAGCGACCAATTATTTTATCAATAAGGGCTACAAGAATATCGCCTTCATTGCTGGTAACAAGGAATTGGTCGTATCCCAAGACCGTTATTCAGGCTATAAAAATGCCCTTAAATCTCACAATATCCCTCTTGACGAAAACAAGGTCAAGTTTGTTTCAGGTTTCCTATTGGAAGACAGTTCCTACAAGATTTCCAAAAAATTACTCAAACAAGATATTGATGCTATCGTCACAACCGATACCATGGTGGCAGAAGGGATTGTCAAATACCTCAACGAAGTCGGTACAAAACTTCCAATCATCTCCTTTGACTCTGTCAAACCAAAATTAGATATTGAAGCCTATGTCGATGTCCATGCTATCAAACTGGGACGCGTGGCCTTCAACACCCTTCACCAAATCATCAGCGACAACAAGGAAGACAAGCAGGTCTGCTACCGCCACGTCATTCCACATACTATTACTGAACTTTAACTTAGAAAGGAGCCGTTCGGCTCATGGCATTACGACAATTTCAAGCATTTCTAGATGATGTAGCTGCTATTCGCTTGGTTATGGAAAAACGATTTGATACCGAGCACATGAGTTTTTCCCTCGAGTCCGACGATGCCACATCTCAACTTTTCATTCATTCCTGTCTAGAGGTAGAAAACCTGGTTCTCTACTATCTGACCAGCCTACACGCCTTAAATTTGGACAAGGACTATTGTATTTATGACCAAGACCGCAATAAAACGGAGCTAGGCTATGGTCATATTGTCCGCTCTGCTATTTTCGAACAAAACTATACCTATGATGGCAATGATTTGGGAGCAAGTTATAGCCCTCAGTCCACAAGCTTCAAACTCTGGGCACCTATCTCCAAGCAGGTATTTTTAGTCCTTGAAGGGACACCATATACTATGAAAAAGGGTTCAAAAGGTGTCTGGCAGGTCACAGTAGAGGGTGATTTGGACAGTCAAAGCTACCACTATCTCCACAAAGTCAATGGCGAGTGGATTTCTGTTCATGACCCCTATGCCCTTTCATCCAAGGCAAACTCAGGCGATAGCTATATCATCAACCCAAATAAACTTCATAAGGTTCGTCGCGCCAAGACCCAACGACCGATTTCTCAAGCTATTGTCTATGAAATGAGTGTCCGCGACTTCTCTTGGCAGACAGAAGCTGGCTTCAAACACCGTAGTCAATTCCTCGGTCTGACCGAATCACCTGTCTTGGACTGTATGAAACTGGGAATGGACTATATCAAAAATCTGGGCGTTACCCATATTCAGCTTCTTCCTGTTTATGATTTTGGAAGTGTAGATGAAAATAAACCCCAAGCTGTTTATAACTGGGGCTACGACCCTATGCAGTACAACCTGCCAGAAGGCTCCTTCTCCAGCCTACCAGATGATCCCTATGCCCGCATTCTAGAACTCCAAGAAGCTATCCAAGCCTATCACGATGCCGATATTTCCGTCAATATGGACGTTGTTTACAACCATGTTTATCATGCTGAGAAATACGCATTCGAGCTAATTGTCCCTGGTTATTTCTACCGTTACAACGAGCATGGTATGCGGACGGATGGTACCTTCTGCGGCAACGATGTCGCTAGCGAACGCAGCATGGTCCGAAACTACATCAAGCAATCCCTCCGCCAATGGACTAGTATCTATGGTTTTGATGGCTTCCGTTTCGACTTGATGGGCATTTTGGACATCCAAACCATCAACCAAATCCAAGAAGAATTGTTAGCCATTCATCCAAATATCTATCTCTATGGCGAAGGGTGGAAGATGGCAACTGGTCTAGACTATGAAAAACTGGCCCACCAGTACAATGCAGACCAGCTCCCAGAAGTGAGTTTCTTCAACGATGACTATCGTGATACCTTTAAGAAACTATTGCTCAACCCTACCCGTCTAGTTGACAAACAACTACACGAAAAAGTGCAACACCTCCTGACGGGAAGCCGCTACAGCCACTTCATCACACCGCAACAGTCACTGAACTACATCGAGTGTCATGACAATGCGACTGCCTTTGACTACTTCCATATTGAACATCCAGACTGGACACCTCAGCAACAAAAACGAGCTGCTAGCTTTGGTCTACAATTGATCCTCATTTCTCAAGGGATGGCCTTTATCCATAGCGGACAAGAATTCTTCCGTACCAAAGATGAGATTGATAATAGCTACAATATTCCGGATAGAATCAATCGCCTAGATTGGACACGGGCAATTCGTTATAAGGAACATATTCAATTTATTCAAGAGTTAATTGCCTTCCGGAAGGACAATCCAGTCCTTTGTCAGGATAGCTATGAAACTATCCGAGAAAGCTGTCATTTCTGCTGGCTGACTGAGTATGTCCTCCGCTATCAAGTCACAAATGGCGACAAGACTATCCAGTTTATTATCAACTTTGCGGATAGCGATTTTGTTTTTGAAAATGAAGAAGAACGAACCATTCGTTTCAGCTTCCCACCCGTTGACGATAATAAAGCCCAACAAATCACCCTTGCTGGACAAAGCATTTGTATTTTGGAAACTAAATAGGACTTTAGACCGATGTCTGAACTGCCCCCCTAGAGTATACTATAGTCAATCCTAAATATTTTTCATATCTCCTTAGAACTCATCAGCTTATGCTGGTGAGTTTTTTGCATGATATAAAGCAACCCAGTTCTTGACTGGGTTGTTCATCTTACATTAAGTCTATGATTTTCCGACCAATTCTCTCAATATCATTCTGCATACCTCGAAGTTCAAAGGTATCAATAACAGGGAATCCAAAGCGCTCAGAATACTGCTTGGCAGTCAAGCAATATTGGTTGTTGAAATTGCGATTGCCTGAACCAACCACACCCAGACAGAGCTCTGCATTGTCCCCAAAAGCGATAAAATCGCCTAAAGGATTGGTCAGAATCTCCACATCTCCGTTATCGACACCATTTCCGCCCTCCAGATAAGTAGGAAGAAAGGCGACAAAAGGAGCATCCAGCTGGTAAAAGGGAATGTCCTGCTTGACCAAATCTTTGATATGAACTAGCTCAATCTCCCAGTCAGTTTGAAATTGGAAAAAAGACTTTAGACGTTTCACAAAACTCTCTGTATTGCCACTCAGGCTAATATAAACTAGGTAAACGGTTGGTTTCATAAGTCTCCTCTCCGAAGAAAAACACTACATATAGAATACAAATACTATTGTACTCCTATATGTAGTTTTTTGTCAATCAGTCACTTTCCACAAACCGACCAATTATATTGACATTATCCGCTACGGATACAAAAGCCTGAGAATCTGCCTTTTTCATAATTTGCTTAAATTCACTAAACTCAGCACGAGTGATTATGACAATTAGAACAGTCTTTTGCTCATGATTGTAGGCACCCTCCGCACCATTGATGATGGTCACTCCACGATTGAGTTTTTTGTGAATTTGTTTGATAACCCGCTCAGGCTGATTTGTAATAATCATAGCCTGCATTCGTTTTTGTTTCACGAAAATCGCATCGGTCATCCGACTGGAGATAAACAGCGCAATCATTGAATACAGGGCATATTGCCAGCCAAAGGTCATCCCTGCAATTAACATAATCATAATGTTGACAATCAAGGAAATGGAGCCAACTTGTCGTCCCGTCTTCTTGCGAATAATAATAGAGACAATATCAGTACCACCACTGGATACATTGTTCCTAAGCGCAAATCCAATTCCAGTTCCCAGCATGAGACCACCAAAAATAGCATTTACTAATGGATCCGTCGTCAGGGTAACTGGCGGCATAAATTGGATAAAGAAAGAACTGAAGGATACCGTAATAAAGGTAAAGATAGTAAATTTATAACCAATTTTATACCAAGCTAAGATAAGCAAGGGAATGTTCAGGCCGTAGTAAACCACCGCAATCGATACATTCCAACCAGCGTAAGAAGCTGCCAGAGCAGAAACAATCTGTGCAAGACCAGTAACTCCAGACGAATAGACATTCCCTGGTCGAAAGAAAAAATTCACCGCAATACTAGATAGGAGTCCATAAATAATGGACCCCGATATCCGTTCTGCATATTTTTCTCGAGAAATCCCCGAAATAACTGACCAAAATTTATTCTTTCTGGCCTTTCTTAAGAAAAGAACACGCTGTTTTCTGAAAAATTTATTCATTTTCAAGTGTAATATCTAAAGCCAATTCCTCTAATTGAGCTGATGCAACCGTACTTGGTGCCTGTGTCATCGGATCTGATGCCTTGTTATTCTTCGGAAAGGCAATTACTTCACGGATATTGTCCTCACCTGCCAAGAGCATGACAAAACGGTCCAAACCGATAGCCAAGCCACCGTGTGGTGGGAAACCGTAGTCCATAGCTTCGAGCAAGAAACCAAACTGCTCATGGGCATCCTCAGCTGAGAAACCAAGAGCCTTGAACATCCGTTCTTGCATGTCTTTTTGGTTGATACGAAGGCTACCGCCGCCCAACTCATAACCATTCAAGACAATATCGTAGGCAACTGCACGCACCTGTGCCAAATCACCATCCAAATGATGAGCCGTTTCTTCTGTAGGCAAGGTGAATGGGTGGTGGGCACTCATGTAGCGACCTTCTTCTTCAGACCACTCAAACATTGGCCAATCCACAATCCAGAGGAAGTTGAACTTGCTTTCGTCAATCAATCCCTGCTCTTTAGCCAAGCGATTACGCAAGGCACCCAAGGTATTGTTGGCAACTTCCAATTTATCTGCCACAAAGAGAACTAGGTCCTTGTCTTCAAGTTGTAAACTTGCTGTCAAGTTTGCTGTAATGTCTGTCAAGAACTTAGCAACTGGGCCCGTTAATTCTCCCTTGTCTACTTTAACCCAAGCAAGACCTTTGGCACCAAATTGTTTAGCGTATTCTGTTAATTTATCAATGTCTTTACGTGAGTAGCTATCCGCCGCACCCTTGACCACAATGGCTTTGACAACTGGTGCTTCTGAGAAGACTTTAAAGTCAACTTCCTTGACAACCTCTGTCAAGTCTTGCAAAAGCATCTCAAAACGAGTATCTGGTTTGTCAGAACCATAGAAGTTCATCGCATGGTCATATGACATACGTGGGAAGGGCAAGGTCACATCGATTCCTTTGGTATCTTTCAAGACCTTGGCAATCAAACCCTCTACTATGTCTTGGATCTCAACTTCATTCAAGAATGAGGTTTCCAAATCCACCTGTGTAAACTCAGGTTGACGGTCCCCACGCAAGTCTTCATCACGGAAACACTTAACGATTTGGTAGTAGCGGTCAAAACCTGCATTCATCAAGAGCTGCTTAGTAATCTGCGGACTTTGCGGAAGGGCATAGAAATGACCTTTTGATACACGAGATGGCACCAAGTAGTCACGCGCACCTTCTGGCGTTGACTTGGTCAACATTGGTGTTTCCACATCGATAAATTCAAGCTCGTCTAGGTAGTTACGAATGCTGTGGGTTACGGCTGCACGCAATTTGAAGTTGTTGAGCATTTCTGGACGACGAAGATCCAAATAACGGTAACGAAGGCGGGTATCATCACTAGCTTCAATCCCGTCCTTGATTTCAAATGGAGTCGTCTTGGCCGTGTTCAACACTGTCAAACAGGATACTTGTAGTTCAACAGCTCCTGTTGGGATATTGTCATTAGCTTGCTCACGCTCCACTACTGTTCCTGTCACCTCAATAACAAATTCAGAGCGAAGTCCCTCTGCCTTTGCCATCAATTCCGCATCAACTGACTCAGGATTAATCACCAATTGCATAATACCTTCACGGTCACGTAAGTCAATGAAAATCAAGCCACCCAAGTCACGACGGCGGCCAACCCAACCTTTCAAAGTAATTTCCTGTCCGACATGTTCCTTTCGAACACGTCCTGCATACATAGAACGTTTCATATTCTTCCTCTTTTACTGATTTTATACCTATTCATTCTACCATAAAATGGCTAATTTTTGGGGGAAATTGCCGAGAAAAATCGAAAAACCAGCCCTAACCGACTGGTTTACTATATACCATATCCAAATGCAGAATATCGTCCTCTAGATAGACTTCTGAAACTGGTTCGAAGCCAAGCGATTGATAGAATCTTTCCAAATAGGCTTGAGCCCCGATTTTAATCAGACTTTCCTTCCACTCGGTTGTAATGTAAGCGATAGCTTGCTCCATCATAGGCCGACCCAATCCTTTACCACGATGGCTTGCCTTGATGACCACACGACCGATGGAAACTTCATCATAACTTAGACCAGCCGGCAAGATTCTCAAGTAAGCTACTAACTCTCCTTCATCAGTTCCCAAAAGATGAAGACAGTTTAAATCCTTTCCATCAACTTCAGGATAGGGACAAGCTTGTTCTACAACAAAGACATCCGTTCGCAGTGTCAAGATGCTGTAAAGCTCCTGTAAACTTAATTGGTCAAAGGCCTTGATTTCCCACTTCATACATTCCTCCTAGGGCAGAATGTTCCCTGCACTTCTGTAAATCTCATACCATTCTGGTCTAGTTAAGGTAATCTGGCTAGCCTGGGCAATCTTTGTCAGGCGATCTGGATTCATAGAACCTACAATGGTTTGAATTTTCGCTGGATGGCGTAATATCCAAGCAACGACAATGGTTTCATGTGAAACATGGTAGCGCTCTGCTATTTCCTCAAGGGTGCGATTGAGCTCTGTATAGTCTGGATGGTTAGCAAAAATCCCCTTTTGTAAGTCAATCAAGAAGGGGGACCAAGCCTGAATAGTGACTTTTTTGAGCTGGCAATAATCAATCAGTCCACCATCCCGCATCGTAGCCACATCATCTTTCATATTGACATGGAGACCCGCATCAATCAGAGGCGTATGGGCAGGCGACAACTGGAGTTGATTTACAGCCAAGGGCTTATCCAAATAGGACTGGAGCAGTTCCATCTGGTAAATATTCTGGTTGCTGACGCCAAAATGGCGAACCTTACCGGCTTTTTCTAGCAAATAGAAGGCTTCAGCTACCTCCTCTGCCTCCATCAAAGCATCCGGTCGGTGCAAACATAGCACATCCAGATAGTCCGTATCCAAGCGCTCTAAAATCCCATCAACCGACTGCAAAATATAGTCTTTTGAAAAATCAAAATAGCCCTTGCGGATACCGCATTTGGACTGGAGAATGATGTCCTCGCGCCTGATACCCAGCTCCTTCATGGCAGAGGCAAAGCGGATTTCCGATTGACCGCCACCATAAATATCGGCGTGATCGAAAAAGTTTATTCTCTCTTCCAGACTGGTCTCTAAGACCCGACTAGCTTCCTGATCTGACAGGGCTACCATGCGCATACAGCCCAAAGCAATCCGTGATACCTGTAAACCTGTTTGTCCTAATTCTTGCATTGGATACTCCTTTTGAAAACGTTTTTCTATTCCCATTATAGCACAAAAACCCGACAAATGCCGGGTTTTGAAAATCTATGAACGAGTTTTGCACAAACTGTGGAAAACTCGTGTAAAAATGACATTTTCTGTGGAAAACTAGGGTTTCATTTCCATAAAAAACTTCTCCACATCCCTTTCTTGACTTCGTAAAAAGATATGTTCGGCATAATCATAAAGGAAACTCTTAGGATTGACCTTGCTTAGCTCCTTATAAGCCTGGCTAGAATAAACATCCTTTGCCAACCAATTCTGGTCAATCTTTTCACCAGAAAAGTAAGCGCGATTGACTGGTACCATAAACCGAGAAATGCTCTCCGCAACCTCCGTAGAGTACCAACCCTCATCGTGCATCATCCGGTGGACCATAATGTCGCTACTATTGTCAAAAACAGACTGCATATGAGCTGTTAATTCACGCAAATCTGGATTTGTAGGCTGAGCATTTTTTGCCCAAAAAGCCGTATCCAATTGCCCTTTTTGATAATCTAAGCCAGACTTATCTAAAGTTACCTGACCTATTACAGCAGGATAGACTGAAAAGGCTCCGTTCACCACCTCAGTATAAGTGGTCCTTCCAAGGTCCTCTGAAACAATGTTCTGGGCATGCGTATGGCCAGAAAAACCAAATTGAACCCCATAGCGATCCAATAGCCGCTTGACATCTATCGCATTATCCAGAGTATAGCCTTTGGACAGCATGTGGTGCTGCCGAAGGACATTGTGGTGAACAACTGGAAGGGCCTGCACACCAGCCTCTTCAGCCGCCTGCAACTGCTCCTCCATCCAGTCTAGCGTCTCCTTCTTAATCCGACCATTGGTCTTTGGACCTCCTTTTCCCATCCCATCGCTGTAGATATTGGAATCCAACATGATAAACCACAGATTAGAAGAAACCTTGCTCAAATAACTAAGAGAATGGGCATCGCGATTGGCCGCTTGATTATAACCAAAATCTGCAAAAATCTCCGCAAAATCCTTATGGGAAACCTGAGCAACCACTTCCTGCTGGTCTCCCTTAAAGGCGCGCGCCCAGCCACTGGCTATATCATGATTTCCGGGTATCACCTGCACCTGGGTACCAGCTTTCTCCATCTTCCCAAAATACTCCGCCAACTCCAGCATGCTCTGCTTTTCACCATTGAGGGTCAAATCTCCACTGACCAGCAAATGCTTGGGCTTATCCCGTTTGACCTGCTCCAAAAGAGCATCCATCCGCTCTTTTCCATAGCGGAGCTCCTTACCAGCAGCCGTCTTTTCGATATAGGAGAAAGCCTCTCCTGTATCAAATAAAGTTGGTGACAGATAATGGAGATCACTGATAATCCAAATTTGATCCTCCTTGGTCAAATTTCGATTCGGATATGCAGTGACCAGCTGTTGAGTAGTGAAGTTCAAAATTAACAAAATACTGAGTAACAAACCAGTTAAGATCATCGTTTTCTTCATAGTTCCAGTATATCACTGATAAAATTTACCAACAAGAAAAGGCTCCTAAGAACCTTTTCTTGTTGAAAAATCAGTTTAACTTCATCATTATTTTGCAAACTCTGCTGCCTTCATGCCCGCCTGACGGCCAAACACGATAATATCCGCCACCGCATTACCACCAATACGGTTTTGACCATGAACACCACCAGTTACTTCACCAGCAGCATAAAGACCAGAAATTGCTGAACCGTCTGCTTTCAATACTTCAGTATTGGTATTGATTTTCACACCACCCATTGTATGGTGAATACCAGGTGCAACTTTAATGGCATGGTAAGAACCAGTATTCAAAGCATGGTCCATACCTGATGTGCGACCAAATGCTGCATCATTTTTATCTGCCACAGCCTTGTTCCAAGTATCAAGTGTTGTTTGAAGAGCATCCGCAGGTACACCAATTTCTTTGGCCAAATCTACAAGAGTAGCACCCGTTTTTACAAGTCCTTTTTCTTCGTATTGAGCAATAGCTTTCACACGATCTTTCAAGGCATCATCAAAGATAACATAAGCGTAGTTTGGATCCAAACTATTGATAGCCGCAGAAACTTTATCACGTGTTTCCAATTCGTTAACAAAACGCTCACCTTTTGAGTTGACAAGGATAGCACCTTCGCCACGAACTGCTTCTGTAATCAAGTAAGAAGTTTCTTGCTCAACACTTGGGTGAATTTGGATTTGTTCCATATCAACAGTTGCTGCACCTTCTGATTCAGCAAGCGCAATACCATCACCTGTTGAACCTTCTTGGTTGGTTGTAACATAACCTTTCAATGCTGGATTTAATTTAGCAACCATTTCCAAGTCTGCACCGAAACCACCAGTTGCCAATACAACTGCTTTAGCTGAGATTTTCTTAGTTTCACCAGCAATCTCAACTTCAACACCTGTTACAGCCCCGTCTTTATCTTGGAGTTTTGTAACATCTGCATTAACAAAAATTGGTACTTCACGTTCAACAAGATTGTGGTAAAGACCATTTACCAAGTAGCCACCAACAGCTGAACCATCTGCTGGACGGTGTGTACGTTTTTCACTCATACCACCTGTAGTAGTCAAGTTACTAAGAGTAATACCCAACCCATCCAACCAGTCAATTGCACTAGCTGAATTGTCGACAAGATAACGAAGCAATTCGGGATCGTTTGTTCCCTTACCACCCTTCAAAGTTTCTTCATAGAATTTATCATTTGTATCAGCAATTCCTTCTGCTTCCTGGAATTTGGTTTGAGAAGCATTCATGCCGGCTGATGATTTAGCAGTATTACCACCAATAACTGGCATTTTTTCTAATAATACTACGCTAGCACCTGCATCTTTTGCTGAAATTGCAGCAGACATCCCTGCTCCACCAGAACCCACGACGATTACATCATAGCTGTCTTTCAATTCGGATGGATCCGTGTATTCCTTCACGGATGCACCAGAAACGGCTTCTTCTTTAGAAGATGAAGTTGTTGTACTAGACGTCGTTGACGTAGCTGAATTCTCTGCTTTACCACCGCAAGCAACCAAAAATAGAGCTGCAAGAAAAGCAAAAACAATACGTAACCATAGGTTTTTCTTCATAAGTTCCTCCTGTTTGTTGAGATATTCACATTATATCATTTTGTTTAATTTATTTCAATATATATTCTAAAGGAACAAATGAAATTGTGCAGTAAAACCAAAAATGCACAAGCTATTGCCAGTGCATTCTTATTACTTGTCTTATTTGTCGAATTGTGCAAAAAATTGCTCAATTTCTTCTATTGTAGCCTGACTACCTTTTTGAAGTATGGAAACTGCTTTTCCTCCTTCAATATATAACAAGCTTGGAACCGTTTCGATACCACTTGCCTTTAGAAACTGCTCTAATTGACCAGTTGGATCTTCTTCACTATCCAAATAATAGACAGTTTGTTGTGTTTGTTCAACTGTTTGACTCAATTTGGGAACAAAGGCTCTACAATATTGACAAGATTCCCGACCAACATACAAGAAAAATGAATCCTTGTTTGCTAATTTATTCTCTACTTGGTCAATACTTAGTTCTTGATAAGACTTAACAGCTTCCGCATATTCAGACGCAGCATTAACAGGTTGACTTGTTGACTTGACAAAGTAAATGATTGATGTCAGACCGAGAATGACTAGTACAATGCCAATGAATTTTCGTACCATTTTTCCTCCTAATTGATATGGAAAAAGCCCAGAATAGGGCTTTTAACTTTGAACAAATCTTAGAGCATTTTGTTATCTGACAATGTTTCAGTACCCACAAACAAAGCCTGTTTTGATTAGATTTTACCTTAATTCTATCAAAATTTCAAACACTTGGACAAGTAGGGGAAACATAAAGGGTAACTAAAAAGGGAATTAAAAAGATGAGTTCAGTAAGCAAGAATCAGCGTATCAATTCGATACGCTTTTTTTGATTGCTGGAAAGTGTATTATACCATGTTTTTACTGTATCCAGAATATACTTATGCTTGTAATTTCTTTTCTGCGATAGCATCGGTCAATGTTTGGGAAAAGTTAAGCCCTAACTCTCTGCCTAATCTATCCGCCCAACGTGGTATAGTCAAAGTCTTTTTTATTGGTTCTTGACTGCCTAAATAGTCGGCTACATCCACCACAACCAAAGAAATAAATGACTTAGTAAGATCATAACTCTCTGAAAATTCTGGGTCATTCTTGAAAGGGTCATTGTCAACTAGTGAAAGCTTGTTAATGTCAGACGGCGCTGGAACTTCTAGCCCCGTTTCAATAATATCCGCAAGCGTGACCCCAAGCCAATCGCTAGCCATTGCCATAGCATCTGTCATACTCTCGCCTTGAGTTGCTGAGTGTTCAAAGTCTGGGAAATGTACAAAATAAGGGGCAACAGTGCTGTCTGTATCGTCATAATAGAATAAAGCTGGGTAAGTTGCAAGCATATTGAAAACCTCCAAAAGTTGAAAAGGCAAGCGGTCAAACCGCTTTAGCGTAAACCTGCCTGCCTTAGGATTGCCCGCTCGGTGTACTTGTTAAGTTCTCCGTGCGGTATGGTTATTGGTCTCTGTCCTGATTTATCCATCTTGACATGTGACCCTTTTCCGCCCTTGACCTGTTTCCAGCCCTCAGCCGTCAAAAGTTTAACCATTTCTGTTTGTGTCATCGGCATAGCGCTCTACCTCCTGACAAGATGATTATAACATACGTGTTACACGTATTCAAGTAAAAAGATATTTTTTTTCAAAATCGCCATTTTGATAATAATAGACTGCGGCGGGCGGTTTCTATTCGCTCAAAATGGGAAAAATGACAAAATAGACCGCTATGGCTCACTGTCCAGATACTGCAATAATTCCCCATTCTTGAATATACAAGCAAAGTCTAACAAAGCTGTTTGTAATGTTTCATAAAACATAGACTTTCCCATGTAAAAACTTTCATAGAGTGTCAAACCTGTTTTCTGTCGCTTGATAAATTTCTCAGTCAGTATGTCACTGTGTAGCTTGTCTAAGTTTGAGATAGCTCGCTCTATCTCTTCCACTTCCTGACTTACTGCGATAGCGTTCAGTAATCTATCTTCTTGCGTGTTTCTGGTCGTTCTTGATTTTACCTTGTCCGATACATTCCAATTACTTTGTAAACTCGTTGTAGTGCGTGCTATGGTTTTCAAGCGTGGATATTGTTTCAAATATCGTTTAGTGATTGCTATGGTTTTCTTTTCGTCTATCATCGTATCTAAAAAAATCAAGCTAGCACCCTCCATCATGTCCAACCCCAATGATCTGCAAAGGCTGCTTTTACAGTCTATCATCGAAAATAAAATCATGCTCAGTTAAACAAAAACTTTTTATCGTTTCCCAAATCTCTGCTTCGTTGGAAACTCTAAAAACACTTGTTTTTTCTCCGTTAGGCTTTCACTTAGTAATCTTTATAAATCCGTCTGCATCATAATTGATAAACACAAACCAATCGTCATTGTGCATATATTGATCTTTAAGTTTTAGCGCTTTCTTTTTCAATTTGCTTGCCATCATTCCTCCGCTATTCTTAACTCAAGTTCTTCAACAATTTCAAGCACGTTATCCACCTCGTGCGACTTCATAGCCATATTCAGAATGGTCTGCGCTGCCTGTTGTCGTGCGTAAGGGCTGACCGTTTCGTCGTTCATAAGCTCTTCTAAAACTTCTACAGCTCGTATGCTAGCATTCTGCAACTTGCCTGTAGCTTGCTGCATGATGTCTGTACGGTACTGTCTGTAAGCTCGTTTGAATACAATATCTTTCAGATATTTCTGCCCTGTACTCCTTGCAATTCCAGCAAGCTTACTTGCCTCGGTGACTGTCGGTGCAGTCATCAAGGCGAGCATAAACTTCTCTTGCTTAGGCGTTAATTTTTCGCTATTCATCAAAATTCACTTTCTTCTGTTCAAGTTCGTATTTTATAGCTGTTTCAACTGCGTAATATCGTTTTCTATACTCTTCATCGTTTTGTAGTTTCAAGTCGTGACGTTTTTCAAGAAATTGTAAATGACGGTAAGCGTCATAATCATCACGCCCTGGTGACCAACGGTCTGTAGTTGTATCGTCAAAACGCTCTTTCAGATATTTGAAACGGATTGTAACGTCGTAATCTGGGCTTATTCTATAAATACGGTCGTCAAATTCTTCAAACTCCATTTTTTTCACGGGTTCGGGTTTAAAAAACGCTGGCTTATCTGCTTTTTTCACCGTCGGGATCTCGTTGATTAGTTGGCTGATTTTTTGAATATGGTTGTCTAGTGCTGTAACATGTTGGTTACTTGATAGGAAAAGATCTAAATTTTCAAATGTGTAACCATCATCCGAATTATTTGGAAAATAGACAACATCCAGCCCTGCGGTTTTAGTTTGAAATAAAACTGAATAATCCTGCTGCCATTCTTTATAAAACGGATCTTCTAGCCATTGGCCGTCACGTTTTAATTGCTGATTCTCAAGCAATGATGCAATTTTATAATCATCAGGATAAGCGACTTGAATTTTTTTGAGTTCATAGTTCGAAAAATTCCGTTGTTCATCGCTTAACAATTCAATAATGTCCTCGCGATCCATGATTGAAAATTCCAAGTCAAAATCTTGTCTGCGCAAAATTTCCGCTTGTGGATCTGTGTATGTATTGCGGGTATTTTTAAATTGCTTTTCAATGACTTCCATCTGGTGACGTGCTTCCGTCATCTTTTTATTTTTGTAATCATCGTAGGCTTTTTGAGTTTCTTTTTTTAGCTCTTTCCTGAATGTTTCAATAACTTCTGGGCGAACATCATAGGCTACTTTTTTGCGCCACTCAATCACACCATCCAAGTATTTTTTAAAAATTGCTTTATATTCATTTGTCTTTGCATAATTTAATTGTAATGTCATTTTGTTAGTTCTCCTCTTTTAAAATGGTTTTGATTTGTTTTCTGAATTCATCATTCTCTGCGAACGTACGGAAATTTATTTCATACGGCATTTCCTCAAGTTGTTTCTCAATATCTGGGTAACATATCATCTGGCGGATCACTGCCAGCCATTCGGCGATGATTTCTTCCAGGTTGTATTTTTTATTGGCTATTGCTAACTCAATATTTTTCAGTCTTTTTAGAATTTGCTGCTTACTCATTTTTTACCTCCTTTCTACAAACAAAAACGGGGCACACTAAACAAAACAAAACTGTCATGTAGTGCGCCCCAGGGTTGTTCCCAATAGACTATTTTTTGATTTCTTTCTTTTCAAGACGTGTAAACTTGCCATCTAGAAAATGTAGAGTTATCTCCCCAAAGTCTGGGGTTTTCTCTTTCACTATTATACCATGTTTATTATATAAAATAAAGCCTTTGAGTACTGTTTGAAGTAGTTCAATCTCTTCTCTCATGCCCACCCCCTCTAATTTGTTTGTTTTTGCTTATCTTTGTATAATACAGTGATCATCTGTAACAAACTGCCACCGAGGGTAGTGATTACATTTATTTTCACGTCAACCACTTCAACGGCTGCCATGAAGTCATTTACTCGGTTTTCAAAATCTTGTAAACTTTCTTCGTAAGATTTTCTAAATAGTTCAATTTTCATGTTTTTCCTCACTTTAAGATAAATTATGTAAACTTTTTGAATTTGTTGTCGTTCTTTTTTTTATATACGTCAACACTTCAAACCCTTGTCCCGTAAGGGTTTTGCCCACTTGTTGATGTTGTTGACGTTCTTCTGAAAAAAAGTTTTTATTTTTAAATATATATCTTTTTTTTAATTCCCTATATACATACTTAAAAAACAACGTCAACAATGTCAACAAAATGCTTCAAACACTTGTTCCTATTGATGTAATCGTGTTGACGTTCTCTAAAAAACAACGTCAACAGAACGTCAACAACGTCAACAAAATCAGCCATCTTTTTCAACTATCCATTGAACGTTTTTTGTGTAGTCCTCGATGGTTAACGGATAGGGGAAAGATTCAGCTTCTTTCTTCTTCAAACGCCCCTTTTTTAGTGCGTGCCTTTGGTCTGTGTGTACCCTCAAGATTCTAACAAGGTCTTTCCCGAAACTGTACGGAATATGTGCCGATAAATCATTCTCAGCTAAAAAAGTCCGATATTCTTCTTTTATCCACTTCAACGGCACACGCTCAATCAAATGTAATTCCCGTTCGGTGTAGTCGTCCGTTACAAATGCGTATAAGTAGTCATTTTCTTTCTTGTAGCTGTCAATCTCTTTGGCCACTGCTTCGGGTTCAATAAACTTGTCAAACGCTGGCATATTCAAGATTTTAAATAGTACCCACTCTAATAGCTCTGTATCTTTCAAGAATATGTTTTTAATCTCTGGCCGTTCTTTCTGGCCATTAAAATCAGCCTTAAAGGGTACAATACAAAGCCGTCTATACCAGCCTTGTGACTTGTTCCGAACTCTTGGCAACTCGTTAGCAGAAAACAAACAGAATAGTTTTAAACTCAGTTCAAACGGTTGTTGATGTTTCGGGTTAATTGTCACGGTGTCGCCTGTGACTATACTCATCAAGTCCGAAACTTCATCGATGTATCTGTTAGAAATATCATCACCGATATTACAAACTTTACCCGCCAGACTGGCTAAGTTGTGCCCCTCGAATTGGTCAGGGCGCAAGGTTGCCACCTTGTCCGCTCCTATCAGGTTCATCAGTAGGCTCTGAAATGTGCCCTTACCGTTGTTACCGTCACCTAATAGAATTGCAAGTTTTCCCCGTGTCCTATTTGGGTTAATAGCCTCATTCATGATCTGCCACAATAAAGCATATATTTCACTATCACCGCATGCGATGATGTCTAGCCATCGCTCAAAGTCAAACCAGCCATCTAGTATTGGTTTTCTTGCTGCTCCATTGTATGCCGTTCTAATCTTGCTTGTGATAACAAAATCAGGGCTAAATGGTTCTAATTGCTTTGTCTTGAGATTAAACACCCCGTTTGCTACGGGTATGCGTGTGTGGTCGCTGAAAGGTTTGGAAATTCGGGTAGTTGTCCGAATGAACGCCCGAATGTCTGCCCATGCTCTAGGCTTGAGCCTGCTGTCAAACTTTGCACATAGTTTGTTGAATAAGTCCGCGCTATCGGTATAAATTCCCTTGTCGTAGTGATACAAGTATAGCGGTGACTTGTCCGAACTGTCACCCGTGGAGATGAAAGCAAAGTGACAAACCTGTCTCAAATACTTAGCTACCGTACTAACTTCTGGAATTGGAATTACTATTTTTTCATTCTTCTTGCCCTCGTTGACTGTGTACTGGTGTTCTTCTCTCCAGATTGCGCCAAGTTCGTATAATGTGTTATAAAGTTCCTTCATGCTTGTAGGCTCTGAAACAGTGCTGACCTGCTCCATCTCTGCCTGTAATTGTTCTAGTTCGATACTCCTAGCCCTCTCTTTCTTATTTCTGTTTTTACAATGCTTTCAAACGTTGCTTCTAGTTCGTCAACTGGCAATGGATCAGCCGTTACGCTGTTGGCGATCTGTGTAAGCTCCCACGCTGTCGGTATGTCACAATTAACCCATTTACCAACCAATAAGCCCACAAATCGGGTAACTGCTACATTCCTACCGCCCTCATCTCCAAAGCCGTCAAAAAGCGTGTCTATAACCCTCATAGTGATTGAACGGTGTCCGCTAGGTCGTGGGGTGTAAGTAGTAGTTACAGCCCTTTTTGTCGGCTGTTTATCCAATACCGCTTGAATAGGGTAATCGCTCCCCCTGTGAATAATTTTCTGATATTCTTCTGGATCTCCAGCCGTCACGGGTAAGCCTTGCAACTGTGACCATGTAAGACTAGCAAGGTCAAATGGTAGTCCGATTTTGTCCGCTATCTCTTGCACTGTTGCCCTGTAGGTTGTTTCTTTCATCTTGTGACTAGGCTTCACTACAAGCCTGTAACGGGGCTTCTCAGCCGTGTGTTTGATAGTTGGGTAAATGATATAGGAGTATTCAGAAAGTGCCTCAGAAACGATTCTGGGAAAGTCTACGCTTGCTTCTAGCTCGTCATAGTCCAAGAAAATCAAATCACGATAGACTAGGCTTGAATTATTCCGCCTGTGAGTGCCTTTTTTATCTGCTGTGACTTTGCCACTGATACAGTAGGGGGCTTGTGTGCGTTTGAATTGCTCAATATCTGCTTCCTCTGGTACTTTCATAGGTCTAAACTGTGCTATGTACTCAAACGGTTCTAACCTATCAAATGGATAGACTAGATTATTCTGAAAACCCCTAGCCTCGTAAATCATTTTCTAACCGCTCCAGTCGTTCTTCTAGCTCGTTGATTCGGTTTTGTAGTTCAATGACAAGGTTTTCTAACTCGCCTGTGTAAAATTCGTTCATGTTATTTTCTCCTTTATTTGACAATGTTGTAATATCCAATGCCGTAAAGCGTTGATTTTATTGAGTTTCTGCGGATAATCTCAAAATTTATTACCCTTTTTACTCACTCAACTGCCAAAAAATTGTATATGTCACTCGCTCGGTAAAATATTTTCTTGCTATTCTCAAATGGTGACTGATACCGTTGCAGGCCCATATGCTCCCAATTTCTCAGCGTAGTTCCAGAAACATTCAACTTGTCAGCTACTTCGTCCGCTGGTATCAAGTCAAACCGCTCTAGCTGCTGTTTCTCAAGCTCTATCCGCTTGTCCAGATGTCTGTCCACCTTCTCCAGTAACTCCAGTTCCGCCTCTCGTGATAGTATGTTAACCATCTCTGTACTTCCTCCAGTCTGTCAAATCTGCTGTCAGTAGCGCATGTATACGCTTGTGCTCTTGGTCGTATTGTCGTTGGAGCGGTAGCACTCCTGCAAGTCGTTCCACTTCGTTTTGGGGGATATAGTAGCCCCCTAGCTTATTATCTCGTCCACCACATACGGGAATACCATGATCAATGACAAGCTGGCGAATATACTCCCTGATGGTTCGGATGTCCAAGCCTGTCAGCTTCTCAATGTCTGAGGCGGTGATTGGCAAGTCCATGCCAAGCGGTAGTAGCTTGAAAACTTTGTTTAGATGTTCTGGTAATTTGTTTTCTGTCATGCCTGCACCTCCAGACTAGCGATTTTATGTTTAATCCAAAGCAATTTACTATCGCGATCCATATCAAGATAACACTGCGTTTCTTCTGGCGTAGTGTGTTTGTGTAATGCTTCCGCTATTTGTTCAAGTTCACTAAATGTCCGCATAGTCCCCCCCTAATTGTAATATCTGCCCTGTGATTGAATATAAGCCCCGTAGTTCGCATTTGTCAGCCGTCCGGTATGATTACCCTCTGGCTTGGTTTTCGGCTCTATATCAAGCTGAAAACTGCCTAAATGATGCCATAAGTAGATGACCACTGGTAACAAAATAACAATCAGGGTCATAGTCTGTTCTGGTGTTAGATTGAGTTCTTGCATTTTTTCATCTCCTTTTTTATATGTTCAAAATCTTGTAAGATTAGTTTTAAGTACCACATAGGATTACCAACTTCAATCTTGTCTTCATATCCAGCTTTTAAAAGTACCATTCTGGTATTTTCAACTCGTGAGGTTATACCGTTCAAACTGCGTTCAATCGGTGTCAAATCTCCATTTGTAACTCGTGCCACGTCCTCGTGAAAGTGGTTCATCATGATGTCGGTTAGATAGTGCAATGTCCACCCTGTTTCATGGTCTAGTTGGTACACTTTGCTGATAACCGATTCTAGTTCTTCAAATATAGCGTTTTTTTACTGGTGAGTATTCTTTGCTAGAATTCTCAAAATGGATTATTGTTTCTCTGTTATTGTCTTTCATATTGTACTTGCCTCGTTTTTTTATTGTGTCTGTGTAATGGCCCGTGTGGGCTTTCTACGTGAGTTCGAAAGACTTTGCTTAATGGTTCTTTACTATACGATTCCTATACCTAGCCTAGACTACCCCCAGCGGTTGCCCGCTTCAGACTTACCAGGTTGCCCCTGTGGTCGTGTAAGCCTGTGCCAAAATAATAGCCTTGCTGTGTGTAATTTTCTTAGGGTGGTTTAGCTTTCGCTAATGGCGATACCAGCACCTAATACTTTTATACTCCAGTTTTAAGGGTTAGCGCCCTCTGTCTGAACACATATCACTATTTTTGTGATATAATAAAATAAATACTTAACTAAATCCCATACTTGCTTTTGTGGTTTTAGTTGTTTGAGTGAAGGCTTGGAAGTTTGGTCGCTCTCAAAGCCTTTTTTTGTTGTCGTTTTTAGTGTGCTACTTCCTGCATGAATTTTGTTAGCTTGTGCGTTAGATAGCTCTTTTCTAGCATGTCAGTAGTTTCGGCAATCGCCTGGGCGAGCGTGTCCACGTAGAAACGTTCAGCGTTTGCCATGCGTTGGTAGATGTCAAATTCTTTCATGAATGCTGCTTCCCTCGCTCCGATTGGCTTACGTTTTGGCTCACGCTTGGGCTTTTTACATTCCTTTTCCATAGCGTGAAAGGCTTCAATATACTGGGCTGTAAATAAAATACCTTTCTTGCCTGTCATCTTATTGGCGATCATCTCGCAACCTTTGCGACTGCACCAGAACATTTTATAAGCTCGTCCACCATCTTCAACCTGGTAAGTATCGGCGATAAAATAGCCCTCAACCCTTGGTGTTAAGCCATCCCCCAAATTTGGGGTTTGCTTATTCCCCAATTTTGGGGAACACTCATAACGCAAATCTGCGTTCTGCCCATAGCCCAAATTTGGGCTATGCTCATCTTCACCCAAAACGCTGACATATTTTTCAATGTCTCTGATAAGGTGGTCATGTCGTTTCTCAGTCCATTCTGCGATGTCACGGCTTGAAATGTATTGTGTGCCGTCTGTTGTAGTCATCGTGTGACCTGTTCCGATTGTCATAAAATTATTCATGGTTTGCCTGCCTTTCTTATTCCTCTGGTGTTAGTAGTTCGTCAATCGTCACACCCAAGTAGTTTGCGACTTTTTGAAGTACTGTAATATCTGGATTCTTGGTGCGCTCATAATATAATTTTGTCAGCGTACTCTTTGAAATACCTGTAGCCTCGTGAACGTGTGAAACTTTCTCACGGCGTTTAGCTAGCAATACACGCATATTGTTCTTCATGATCTTTTCTCCTTTCTGTTTTGATAACCAACCTGAATAGATTGAAAGGTGTTGCGGTTGGTTTGCACCGTTATTCGGTGCTATGTTTGTATAATAGCACTTTATTTTTTCGTAGTCAACACTTTTTTTGAAAAAATATTGTACATTTTTTCGGTGTCATGTTATAATTTGCGTGAAAGGTGTTGAAATTATGAATAGATTAAAAATTTTACGCAAAGAAAAAGGCTTGTCCCAACAAGCTCTAGCGAAAGAAATTGGTGTTTCATACAGAACACTCCAAAATTGGGAAAACGGCGTCAATACTATCAAACCAGACAAAGCCCAGGCACTCGCTGATCACTTCGGTGTACCTGTTGGGTATTTGTTGGGGTATGAAGATAAAGAATACAGAAACGCCTTGGCTCATGGAACAGTCGAACCTGATAAAAAATACCAAACCATGACAACGAAAGACGAAGCTAACCTCATTGCAAATTACAGGCTTCTCAGTTTGGAGAACCAAAAACGGTTGCAAGATATGGCTGGCAATTTTGTAGAAAACCAAGTGTATAACAATCCAGTTGAAATGCTTGCTATTCTCGAAAGATATAAAATAACTTATGGAACAAATGAAGGCATTGATGCCTTGTACCAAAGCGTTCAATTGTTAATCGCTATCACAAACTCAAACAAAGGTGGTTAGACTTCATTTTTCGGCTTTCTGGTGAGCTGTATTCTTATAGAACTATGCTGTATCATTTGACAACTGAATAAAGGGGTGCTATACTGATGGTGTTAACAAACGTGGTAAGAATGTTAGCACGGTATCAAAAAAGCCCCCAACGCTGCAACGTTGAGGGTTTTTCTTTTTGCCCCTGGGGCTACTTTCTGCGATTGTTTAGCCAATATTCAAACAGTACTGTCAGAATACCAACCAACAACGGCAGAAAAAACGTGGTAAGTATGAATTCCGCCACGGTATCACCTCCCTTCAGTAAAATCCGGGGGCTTGTCTATCATATCAGAATACCGCTCACCCTGTCAAACACTCCAAAATCACTTATATTCGCTTTTAGCTTGTGACTGGTACATTTACCCTACCAAACCAAAATAAACGAAAATAGGGCTATTCTCGTAAGCCTACGCATGATAAATACTTAACTAAATCCCATACTTGCTTACTGATGTTAGAAAGGTATGATCATGAAGATTACAGAATACAAAAAGAAAAATGGTACTATCGTGTACCGCTCAAGCGTTTATCTTGGAGTAGACAAGTTGACCGGCAAGAAAGCACGGACAACCGTCACGGCTAGCACTAAAAAGGGGGTAAAAATCAAAGCTAGACAAGCACAACTAGAATTTGAGAAAAACGGTCATTGTGTCAAAGAGAAACCAACCATCACTACTTATAGGGAGCTTGTGGCCCTTTGGTGGGAAAGTTACAAGAATACCATCAAGCCAAACTCCCGGCAATCCATGGAAGGTATTGTTAGACTTCATATTTTGCCCGTATTTGGTGATTACAAGCTAGATAGACTTACTACTCCTATCATCCAGCAACAAGTCAATAAGTGGGCTGACAACGCCAATAGAGGTGTCCAGGGTGCTTATGCCAATTACAGTTTTCTAAATAATATCAACCGCCGTATTCTTCAGTATGGTGTGACGATGCAACTGCTGCAACATAACCCCGCCCGCGATGTTATTGTGCCACGGAAGCAGCAGAATAAAGAGCAAAAAGTCAAGTTCTTCAGCAATCAGGAATTGAAACAGTTTCTTGAGTACCTGGATAGCTTGGATCAGTCAAGTTATAGCAATTTCTTTGACTACGTTCTCTACAAGACTTTACTGGCCACTGGTTGCCGTATCGGTGAGGCTCTGGCGCTAGAATGGTCTGATATTGACTTAGAAACTGGTACGATCAGCGTAACAAAAACGCTCAATCGATACCAAGAAACGAACACGCCTAAATCTAAATCAGGGCTACGGGATATTGAAATAGACAAGGCTACTGTGTTGTTGCTCAAGCAATACAAAAAGCGTCAGCAGGCTCATGCTTGGACTCTGGGGCGGTCTGTGGATATTGTGTTCACTCCATTCACTACCAAATACGCTTATGCCTGCTTGCTCAGAAAGAGGCTACAAAAGCATTTTAAGGCTGCTGGTGTCCCTGATATTAGTTTTCATGGTTTCCGCCATACTCACGCTACTATCATGCTCTACGCTGGCATAGAGGCCAAAGACTTACAGTATAGGCTTGGCCATTCAAATATTGCCATGACCTTAAATACTTACGTTCACGCCACTAGGGAAGGTGCAAAAAAAGCCGTCTCAATCTTTGAGGCAGCTATCAGCAATTTATAAAAAATAAGGGTGTCGTGTTTTGCGACTACCCTCTTACTATACAAAAAATAATATCGGGGTAGTAAAAAGGGTAGTAAAATCAAAAAAGCACTCTAGGAAAGAGGCCTAAAGTGCTTAATTTCAAGGCTTTACAGCCTATCATATTCAATAAAATATTACAACATTTTGTTGTAGAATTCTACGACAAGTGCTTCGTTGATTTCTGGGTTGATTTCGTCGCGCTCTGGCAAGCGAGTCAATGAACCTTCCAATTTTTCAGCATCAAATGATACGAAAGCTGGACGGCCAAGAGTTGCTTCAACAGCTTCAAGGATAGCTGGAACTTTGATTGACTTCTCACGAACTGAGATTACTTGACCAACTTCAACGCGGTATGAAGGGATATCAACGCGTTTGCCGTCAACAAGAATGTGACCGTGGTTTACGAATTGACGTGCTTGACGACGAGTAGTTGCCAAACCAAGACGGTAAACAACATTGTCCAAACGACGCTCTAAAAGAAGCATGAAGTTGAAACCAAGGGTACCTTGTTTGATTTTAGTAGCTTGTACGAACAAGTTACGGAATTGTTTTTCACCCAAACCGTAAGAGAAACGCAATTTTTGTTTCTCAGCCAATTGCAAACCGTATTCTGACAATTTAGAACGATTGTTTGGTCCGTGTTGACCTGGTACGTAGTTACGACGTGCCAATTCTTTACCTGTACCTGTCAATGACAAGCCAAGACGACGAGCTTGTTTCCAAGATGGTCCTGTATAACGTGACATAGTTATGTCCTCCTCAATAAAATAAATATATTGTAGGAAATAACGACTTAGGCAAACCTGATTCGTGCAGGAGGTCTTCATCGAAACAGCAACGATTACTCTTCTTGCTGACCTTCTGTTGACGAGCTTCATTTTGCCCTGCTGTTATTTCGCACAAAGAATAGTATAACACAAAAAAAAGGCTCTGTAAAGCCTTTATATTAGTTAATCCAAATAATGAATCAAAATCTTCTCCGTCAAGATGTCTGAGTAGGTATAAGATTCCACAAAGGTATTGTTGGGATCCTCATACTCCACAATAAAGAGTGACTGATAGACCTCGATAATCCGACCTTGCTTGTTTTTTTCACGCTTACGCCCATTCTCCAGGGTCAATTCTACAATTTGCCCTTCATGGTCCTTAATATCCTGTTTGATTTGCTTCATCTTGGCAACATCTGTAAATGCATCACTCATGCTCTATCCATCCTCTCTCTTGGAAATACTTGCAAATTTATTATACTCTTTTTGGAACATGAGTTCCACGGTGCCACGCGCACCCGAACGGTTTTTCTCGATGATAACCTCGACCGTATTATTGGGAATACCACCGTCTTCCTGCTCACCCCGCTCATAATAATCATCACGGTAGAGGAAGGCAACAATATCCGCATCCTGCTCAATCGAACCCGATTCACGAATATCAGAAAGAACTGGACGTTTGTCCTGCCGTTGCTCAACTCCACGAGACAGCTGACTGAGGGCAATAACCGGCACTTTCAATTCCTTGGCCAGAATTTTCAGCTGACGGGAAATCTCCGAAACCTCTTGTTGCCGGTTTTCGCGACCAGTCCCTGTAATCAACTGCAAATAGTCAATCAAAATCAGACCGAGATTGCCGGTTTCTTGGGCCAATTTCCGAGACCGCGAGCGAATTTCAGTAATTTTGATACCCGGCGTATCGTCGATATAAATGCTAGCCCGTGCTAAATTGGCTTGAGCCACCATATACTTGTTCCACTCTTCTTGAGTCAAGTGACCCGTACGAATGGCACGCGAATTGATAACCCCTTCCGAGGCCAGCATACGGTCCACCAAGCTCTCTGCACCCATCTCCAAAGAGAAGATAGCAACTGTCAAACCCAGTTTTGTACCGATATTTTGCGCGATATTGAGGGCAAAGGCCGTTTTCCCCACCGCAGGACGAGCCGCAAGGATAATCAACTCTTCCTCGTGGAGTCCTGTCGTCATTGCATCCAGTGCAGGATAGCCCGTCGCAATCCCCGTAATGTCCGAAGTCTGCTTGGCACGGGTTTCCAGATTATCAAAGTTGATATTGAGGACATCGTCAATCCGTTTGAAACCGCTACGGCTAGCTCCTTCGCTGACATCAATCAGGGCCTTCTCCGCATTAGCAATAATATCATCCGACCCGTCAGCTCCATCGTAGGCCTGATTAACAGCCTCTGTCAGACGAGCAATCAACTTACGCAGGTTGGATTTCTCAGCGACAATCTTGGCATAGAATTCCGCATTGGCCGCCGTCGGTACCGAACTAATAATCTCTGCCAAATAAGCCAAGCCACCGATATTTTCCAAGTCACCATGATTGACCAAGTAGTTACGCATAGTGGTCGCATCAATGGCCTCATTCTTATCCGCCAACGCAATCATTGCCTTGAAAATCAGCTTATGAGCGTGCTTGAAAAAGTCTTCAGCCTCGATATACTCACGGACAAAGACCAGCTTGCCCTCGTCTAGGAAAATGGCACCCAACACCGACTGTTCCGCTAAAATATCCTGGGGCTGTACCCTCAATTCGTCTAATTCTGCCAAGATTTCACCTCCTCACCAATATGACTAAAAATCAAATAGTTTAAGCCTCTTTGATACTCAAATTGATGACGCCTGTTACATCCTGATAGATTTTCACAGGAACATCAATCAAACCCAAGGCACGAATTGGGTGGTCCAATTGAATATGACGCTTGTCAATCTTGATACCAAATTGTTTTTCCAATTCCTCGGCAATCTTCTTGCTGGTAATAGAGCCGAAGGTACGTCCGTCTGGACCCACTTTTTCGACAAATTTGACCAAGGTAGCTTCCTCAGCCAGCTTTGCCTTGATGGCTTCTGCTGCTGCAACCTGCTCGGCATGGGCTTTTTCTTTTGATTTTTCTTGACCACGCAGGGCACTGATGGCCTGGGTAGTTGCCTCTTTGGCTAAGTTTTTCTTAATCAAAAAGTTTTGGGCATAGCCTGTTGGCACTTCCTTGATTTCGCCTTTTTTTCCTTGGCCTTTTACGTCTGCTAAAAAGATAACTTTCATCTATTCTCTCCTAACTTTCACTAAGTTCCTGACGAATCGTATCCGTCAATTTATCATAGACTTGATCCATTGTAAGGTCGTAGACTTGGGCTGCAGCCAGGTTAAAGTGACCGCCTCCGCCCATTTCCTCCATAATCCGCTGGACATTGATTTTACTGTGGCTTCTTGCAGAAATCGCCACATAATCTTGAGTATTTTCCGTCAGAACAAAGACTGCCTCAATGCCTGCCATATCCAAAATGGTATCCGCCGCCTTACTTGGAACGACTGTATCGTACTTCGTTCCTTCCTGGCCACGGGCAATGACGATTTGGGGTTCAAACCGCTGTCCTTGCAAAATCAGCTCGTTAATCTGACGGTATTCATCAAATTCTGTCGCTGAAATCTGCTGAATTTCCAGACTATCACTACCGCGAGTACGCAGATAGCTAGCCACATCGAAGGTCCGACTGGTCACGCGCGAGGTAAAATTCTTGGTGTCCAGCATAATCCCCGCCATCAACAAGCTTGACTGAAGACGATTAAGCTTGTGGCGCTTGTCATTCTGGAATTGAATAAGCTCTGTCACCAACTCACTGGCTGAACTTGCACCACTCTCGATATAGGTCAAGATAGCATTATCAGGGAAATCCGTATCTCTACGATGGTGGTCTACGACTATAACCTGGGTAAACAAATCATACAATTCCTTATCCAAGGTCAAGCCAATCTTAGAATGATCCACCATGATCATCAGAGAGTGGGAAGTAACCATCTGCTTGGCTTCTTGAATTGTAAGCAGGTTCGAACAATTCTCATCGCTCAATTTTTTTATCGCACGAACAATATCCGGGGCCATCTCATCGGGATTATAGACCGTATAGGCATTGTTCATGATATTTTGCGCAAAATACTGCATCCCAACAGAGGAGCCCAGAGCATCCATATCCAAGTTTCGATGTCCGACTACAAACACCGCATCGACTGACTTGAGCTTATCAGACACCGCTGTCATCATGGCACGAGTACGGGTACGAGTACGTTTGACAGATGATGCTGAGCCGCCACCAAAAAAGAGCGGTTGTTTACGGTCGTCATTCTCTTTGACAACAGCCTGGTCACCACCACGGACCTCTGCCATGTTCAAATTTTGCAGGGCAACTTGACCAATTTGATGATGGTTGGTTGTCCCGTAAGCCAAACCCATACTAAGCGTTAGGCTTAATTCTAACTTTTTAGCCTCTTCACGAAACTTGTCAATGACCGAAAATTTATCTTCAATCAAACTTTCCAAAACACCGTAGTCCGTGAAAAAATAGAAACGATCCATAGAACCACGGCGGTAGTAAATGCCATAACCATTACAAAAATCGGACACAAACTGAGCCAAGAAAGAATTGACCTGGCTAATCTGAGAATCCGTTATTGTATCCTCCAGCTCATCATAGTTATCCACCGAAATGATCCCGATAACTGGTCGACTGCCAATCAAACTATTGGTTGCAGAATATTCATTGGAGGCATCAAAAAAGTAAAATAAGCCCTGTTCAAAATCAACATTGACCGCATAGCGTTTTCCAGAAAAATTAGCATAAACCCTATCTTCATCTAGACCGACATCAATAATTTCACGTAGCTTTTTCTGGTCAAATTCACCATTTTCCTGAGCGAAAATCAACTCCGCAAAAGGATTAAACCACTCGACTTGATTGGTCTCTGCTTGAACCTTAATCACACCGATCGGCATCTGATCCAAAAGCTTCATGAGACCAGAATTTGCCTGACTATTTAAATATTCAATCTGCTCCAGTTCGCTAAATTCATAGGAATGTTTCTGATAAATAAAGAGCACAACTAAGACAATTAAGCTCAGTAAAAGCGCAAAAATTGTGAGGACGCTTGTCGGAAAAATGCGGTGAATAACAGCCACTAGTCCAAACAAAATCAGTCCAATCATGACAAAATGAATTGTCGAAAATCGAAATTTTTTCATCACTAACCTCTGACTGCCATTCTACCATAAATTACCGAAAAATTCTAGCTATGACCCTGAAATCCAAAGGAAAAAGCAGTCACAAGGACTACTTCTTATCCTTATTTTTGGCAATGGAACGGCTACGCCCTTCCAAATAGACCATGAGAATAGAGATATCTGCTGGATTGACACCAGATATCCGACTAGCCTGGCCAATAGTTTCTGGTGAAATCAGCTTAAATTTCTGACGAGCCTCGGTCGCAATGGAGTCAATGTCATCCCAGTCGATGTCGGCTGGAATCCGTTTTTCTTCCATGCGTTTCATCTTCTCTACTTGGTCCAAGGCCTTGGCAATGTAACCTTCATACTTGACCTCTGTTTCAATCAATTCAATGGTCTTGGCATCCAACTCCTCTGCCGCAGGGCCGATAAAGGCTACCGCATCTGCGTAAGTCACATCTGGACGACGCATGAATTCCTTGGCGGTAAGGGCATCCGTCAGAGGCTTGAAGCCCATGGCAACAACCTTTTCATTGGTTTCCTTGATTGGCTTGAGTTTGATAGACTCCAAGCGCTTCATTTCATTGTCAAACTGGTTTTTGTGAATCTGGAAAACCTGCCAGCGTTCATCATCCACCAAGCCCACCTGACGACCAATCTCCGTCAGTCGCATATCGGCATTGTCATGACGCAGAATCAAGCGATACTCCGCCCGACTGGTCAAGAGACGATAAGGTTCCACCGTTCCCTTGGTCACCAAGTCGTCAATCATAACTCCGATATAACCGTCGCTTCGTTTCAAAATCAACTCAGGCTTGCCCTGTACCTTGAGGGCTGCATTGATACCAGCGACAATTCCCTGACCGGCTGCTTCTTCATAACCTGATGTTCCGTTTGTCTGACCTGCTGTAAAGAGCCCTGAAATCTTCTTGGTTTCCAGCGTCGCCCGCAACTGGTGCGGCATGACCATATCGTACTCAATGGCATAACCCGTCCGCATCATCTGGGCATTTTCCAAGCCTTTAATAGAGTGAATCAAGTCCTGCTGCACATCTTCCGGCAGACTGGTTGACAGCCCTTGAACATAAATTTCATCGGTGTTGCGGCCTTCTGGCTCTAGGAAAAGCTGGTGGCGTTCCTTGTCGGCAAAACGGACAATCTTGTCCTCGATTGATGGACAATAACGGGGACCAATCCCCTTGACAATCCCTGAAAACATGGGTGCTCGGTGAAGATTGCTGTTGATAATCTTATGGCTGGTCGCGTTGGTATAGGTCAGCCAGCAAGGAATCTGATCCTGCAAATAGTCCTCATCCTTGGACAAGAATGAAAAGTGATTTGGCTTTTCATCGCCTGGCTGAATCTCGGTTTCTTCATAGTTAATGGTACGAGCATTGACACGCGGTGGCGTTCCTGTTTTGAAACGACCGATTTCAAGCCCCAGTTCTTTCAGGTTATCCGCCAGCGTGATAGAAGCTAAACTGTTATTAGGCCCAGACGAATACTTGAGATCACCAATGATAATCTCACCACGCAAGGCAGTACCCGTCGTCACCACAACTGCCTTGGCTGAGAATTTCTGGTTGGTAGCCGTACGGACACCAATCACCTTGCCCTCTTCCACCAAAATCTCATCAATCATGGTTTGACGCAGGGTCAGATTTTCCTGACGCTCCACCGTCCGCTTCATCTCTGCTGCATACTCTGCCTTATCTGCCTGAGCCCGCAAAGCACGAACAGCTGGCCCCTTACCCATATTAAGCATTTTCATCTGGATATAGGTCTTGTCAATGTTGCGCCCCATTTCGCCACCCAAGGCATCGATTTCTCTTACCACAATCCCCTTGGCTGATCCGCCAATAGAGGGATTACAAGGCATAAAGGCCACCATATCCAAGTTAATAGTTGCAAGCAAGGTCTTACAGCCCATCCGACTGGCTGCCAATCCTGCTTCTACGCCCGCATGCCCAGCTCCAATCACGATGACATCATAGTTTTCTGCAAATGTGTGTGTCATGTTATTTTCTCCTTCATGTTCATAATGTGTTTAACTTGTCCATCCCAGCTTGGCAATTCCTCTGCCAGAAAAGCTGGTACGACATCTAGGTTGACAAGGTTGTCAAGTGCAATCCATTCACAAGTTTGCTTCAACTTCCCTTCAATCATCTCCTTAGGCATTTCTCCAACAGGCTCCACGATAAAATGAAGCTCGATATTGTGAAAGTCTATCCCTTCATGTGTAAACTGATTTTCGACAACAAAAGCCAGTTGATTGACACAACTGTCAACCCCTAATTCTTCTTTGACTTCTCGAACAACCGCATCTGCTGCTACCTCATTGACCTCAATCGCACCGCCAATGGTATAATAACGCCCCTTATAATCTTTGGTCAGGAAAATCTTCCCATACTTTATAATCAATGCAGTCGCCCGAACGCCGAAGATTTGATTGTCGTGTCTCGTTCTGAAATCCATCTTCTCTCCTCAATAGCAAAAAATAGCCAAAACTCTCGAAAATTGCAGGACAAAAAGCCTACAATTCCCATGAGCTTTGACCATCATGATAATTGTTACTCTTATTTTAGCAAAAGATTTGTAGAATTTCAAATCTGATGTTACGTTAACGTTTCAATATATTCTAAGCCCCAAGTCTCAACAGCATCCAGCACCGAACGAAATTTTTCACCCATTTCAGTCAAGCTATACTCTACACGAGGGGGGACTTCTGCATAGACCGTGCGACTAATAATGCGATCCTCCTCCAATTGTCTAAGGTGCCTTGTTAACATGGTTTGGGTAATCCCTGGAATCAGTCGCTGTAGTTCATTGAAACGTTTCGTTCCTGTACTGAGTTGGTAGATAATCACCAATCCCCACTTACCAGTCAAGACTTTTTGCGTTGTTGCAAAAGGACAAATACCATATTCACTAACTTTTTTCAAAAAAATTCTCCTTTATTTATCACAATAGTATCACTTTTGATACCAACAAATACAAAAGTACCTACTTGCATAATTGACTACTTCCACTATAATTGTACTATATCAAAAAAATTGGAGGACATCAAATGTCAACAAACTTGGAAATTTTTAATGCCTATAACAATGCTCTCATCGCTGGTGATTTTGCAGCTCTTTTTGAAACTATGGCAGATGACATTATCTGGCATCAACCCGGAAATCATTCAACATCTGGTGCTAAAATTGGTAAGGAAGTACTCGGAGCACATCTAGCAACTTTCGCCGAAAAAACAAATGGAACTTTCAAAGTAGTGACAAACTGGGTGTCAGATAATGATACTCTTGTTGCCGCTAACGTAACATTCCTCGGTACTAGAACAGATGGTGAAGAACTAAACATGAATGACATCGATCTTTTCCGTATGGAAGATGGCAAAATCAAGGAAGTTTGGCTCTTCTCAGCCGACCAAAACGTCGAAGATGCTTTCTGGGGATAAGATAAAAAGCTCAGCACGAGAGTGTATTGACCCCAAAAAGTTGGACAAATAATTATTGAAAGGATTTAGTTCTGTATTGGACAGGACTAAGTCCTTTTAATTTTGCTTTGATTCGTTTGTTGTTGTAGTAAAAAATATAATCTGTAATAGCTTCTTCAAGCTCGTCAAGTGATTGATAAGATGTCTCGAGTCCATAAAACATTTCAGATTTGAGAATGCCAAAGAAAGACTCCATCATCCCATTATCTGGGCTATTCCCTTTGCGGGACATGGATGGGCGAATGCCTTTGGTTTCCAAAAAGTAATGGTAAGACTGGTGCTGGTATTGCCAACCTTGATCGCTGTGGAGAATAGTCCCACTGTATAAATCTGCTGGAAAAGCCTTCGCAAGCATGGTTTAAACCTGTTTCCAGTCAGGTGACCGAGACAGTGTAAAATCAATAATCTCACTATTATAGCCGTCAAGAACAGGCGATAAGTAGAGCTTCCCTTCAGGCAAAGCAAACTCCGTCACATCGGTATAACATTTTTCATAAGGCTTAGATCCCTCAAACTGACGTTTAATCAGATTATCAGCCTTCTTACCCACCTCACCTTTGTAAGAAGCATACTTGCGCTTACGACGAATACGAGCCGCTAAGCCCATGACTGTCATCAAGCGCTGCACCTTTTTGTGGTTGATGAAGAAACCTCGATTTCTGAGTTCTAAATAAATCCGACGATAGCCGTAATTACCTTTATGGTCATCATATATGGCTTGAATTTCAGCCTTAATTGCTTTGTTCTTTTCGGGTTTATTCAGTTGCTTGACTTGATAATAATAAGTTGAGCGAGGCATTTTAGCTGTCGCAAGTAGGAGGTCTAGTCGGAATCCTCCTTGGACCATCTATCTAATTGTTTCTGCTGTTCGCGCACTAGTGTTTCGTCCCTCAAGCGAAGTTCTCTCAACTTTTTTAGGAAGGCCACCTCAGTTCGAAGACGTTCATTTTCCTTTTGAAGGCGCTCTAATTCCGTCATCTCTTCCCAGGTTTTCTTGCGTTTACGTCCCATCTTGCTCGGTCTCCCTCTTGGTTTTTCAAGAATAGTATACCCGTTTTTCTTGTATTGTGCTATCCAATTGGGAAGCATTCCTTGATTTGAAAGAGCATAATCAAGGGAAACTGAGAGTTGAGAACACCCATGAATCAAGACTTTATCCATTATTTCTTGCTTTAATTCAGGTGAATAATACCTATTTTTACCTTTTTCAATGATTTCCACGCCATATCGATCCATGAGATTTATCATGTAGGTGAGATTGGCAATAGTGACCTTGTATATCTGGCTAAGGTTGACCCACGACACGCCCCTCTTTCTTAGCTCATATATTTCTAGTTTATCTTCATAACTTAATTTCATAAGAAAAACACCCCAATCATTAGATTTTGTGTCTAACTTTTGGGGTGCAGTTCAGAGTGCTAAGCTTTTATTTTTGATTAAATATACTGACAAGCCTCTCCATCTTTATAGGCCATATCAATCATGCCACCGCCCAGGCATTCTTGTCCGTCATAGAAAACAACGGCTTGTCCTGGTGTAATGGCCCTTTGTGGCTCTGCAAATATGACTTCTGCCTTATCACCTTTTACCTTGACAGTTACTTGACTGTCTGGTTGACGGTAGCGGAATTTAGCTGTACACTCAAGTGTAAACTCTTCAGGCATATCCCGTGTAAAGTGGACTTGACTAGCTTGTAAAGAAGTTGACATCAAGGACTCATGATAGAAACCTTGACCGACATAGAGGATATTTTTGGACAGGTCTTTTCCGACAACAAACCAAGGCTCATTGTCCCCGCCGATTTGTCCTCCGATACCAAGCCCGCCCCGCTGGCCGATCGTATAGTACATAAGGCCGGTATGTTCTCCCATATCACGACCGTCAACGGTCATCATCCGACCGGGCTGGGCAGGCAAATACTGCCCTAAAAATTCTTTGAAGTTCTTTTCACCGATAAAGCAGATGCCTGTCGAGTCCTTCTTTTTAGCGGTCGCCAAGCCTGCTCGCTCTGCTATTTCCCTCACCTGAGGCTTTTGTAAATGGCCGAGCGGAAACATGGTTTTCTGCAACTGTTCCTGTGATAGTTGGCTGAGGAAATAGGTCTGGTCCTTGCCATTGTCTGCTCCACGTAGCATATGGACGGTGCCGTCCTCGTCGCGTGACACCTGAGCGTAATGCCCTGTCGCCACATAGTCCGCACCCAAATTCATAGCGTAATCCAAGAAGGCCTTGAACTTGATTTCCTTATTACACATGACATCTGGATTGGGTGTGCGGCCTGCCCGATACTCTGCTAGAAAGTACTCAAATACGCGGTCCCAATACTCTTTTTCAAAGTTGACAGAGTAGTAAGGAATGCCGATCTGGTCTGCCACTGCAGCCACATCCTTGTAATCTTCTGTTGCTGTACAGAAGCCATTTTCATCCGTGTCATCCCAGTTTTTCATGAAGATGCCGATCACATCGTAGCCCTGCTCCTTGAGCAAGAGAGCCGTAACCGATGAATCCACACCGCCACTCATACCGACAACAACACGGGTTTTCGAATTGTCTATTGACATCATCTTCTCCCATCTTTTCGTTGAAATCACGATTTGAAGGTCGTATTCCAAAAATTTTTTCAAAAAACGATTCGAAGGTCGATTTTGAACAACTTGTATTATACCACACAAAAGGGAGAAGAAACAGGAATTTGACATGGGAAAGCCCATTCATTTAGGCATATTCCCTGACTAGAAAATTTGGTATAATAAGGGTAATAAAAAATGCGAGGCAAATTATGAGCAGCTTAAAATTTCAATCGGTCTTTGATATTATCGGGCCTGTTATGATTGGTCCTTCCTCTAGCCATACAGCTGGGGCGGTCCGAATAGGGAAAATTGTATCCTCTATCTTTGGCGATGAGCCAACCGAGGTAGAATTCCAACTGTACAACTCTTTTGCCAAAACCTATCGCGGACATGGCACCGATGTAGCCTTGGTAGCAGGTATTTTAGGCATGGATACGGATGACCCCCGCATTCCTAACTCTCTTGATATTGCAAGAGAACGAGGTATTAAGGTTTACTGGCGTGTCAACAAGGACAGCAATACCCCCCATCCCAATACCACCCGAATCATCATTAAAAATGACAAAAAGTCCATCTCAGCAACTGGCGTTTCGATTGGTGGGGGGAATATCCAAGTGACCGAGCTTAATGGTTTCTCTGTCAACCTCAATATGAACACGCCGACAATTATCATCGTTCACCAAGATGTTCCAGGTATGATTGCCAAGGTAACTGACATCTTATCAAAATACAATATCAATATTGCCCAAATGAACGTGACACGTGAACAAGCAGGCGAAAAAGCTATTATGATTATCGAAGTGGATGCTCGCCAGTGTGAAAATTCCATCGCAGAGATTGAAAAAATTCCACACTTGCACAATGTAACCTTCTTCAACTAGAAAGAGGAACCATGTTTTATACTATCGAAGAATTAGTCCAACAAGCCGATCAGTTTTCTGGCAATGTTGCCGAACTCATGATTACGACTGAAATTGAATTGACAGGACGTAGCCGCGAAGAAATCTTGACAATCATGTCAAGAAACTTGACAGTCATGAAAGCGTCGATTGTTGATGGATTGACAGAAAGCAAGTCAGTGTCCGGTTTGACTGGAGGTGATGCTGCCAAGTTAGATGCTTATATGAAAAAGGGCAAGACACTGGCTGATTCCTCTATCCTATCCGCAGCAAGAAATGCTATGGCTGTTAACGAGTTGAATGCCAAAATGGGCTTGGTCTGTGCTACCCCAACGGCTGGCTCTGCTGGTTGCTTGCCTGCCGTTCTTGGTGTTGCTATTGACAAGTTAAACTTGACAGAAGAACAACAACTTGACTTCCTCTTTACAGCTGGAGCCTTTGGTCTAGTCATCGCTAACAATGCCTCCATCTCTGGAGCAGAAGGAGGCTGTCAAGCAGAAGTTGGCTCTGCCTCTGCTATGTCCGCAGCGGCATTAACCCTTGCTGCTGGAGGAAGTCCCTACCAAGCCAGCCAAGCCATCTGCTTTGTCATTAAAAATATGCTTGGACTGATTTGTGACCCAGTCGCAGGCCTGGTAGAAGTCCCATGTGTCAAACGTAATGCAATGGGAGCAAGCTATGCCATGGTAGCTGCTGATATGGCACTGGCAGGAATTGAATCAAAAATTCCTGTAGATGAAGTTATCAATGCCATGTACCAAGTAGGTTCTGCCCTACCAACTGCCTTCCGTGAAACTGCCGAAGGAGGCCTGGCTGCCACACCAACTGGTCGCCGACTGGCCCAAGAAATCTTTGGAGAAAATTGACAACCTTGTCAAGATAAAAGGACCTCTACGGTCCTTTTCTTATTGTTTTGTAAAGCTGATTTTATCCAAGGTCGTGTCGTTGGTGTCAACTTCTGTCAAGGTCAAGGTTGATCCGCTTAAACTATAGGTATCCGCTTCGCCATCGATATAGGCAATTTTTTTCTCAAGGTCCAAAACGACTAATTCACTATCTTGTTCCCCATCATTTTCAACTTCAACCAGGCTACCCTGATTGCCTTTGATGGTCAAGGTATACGTATCATTTCCGACCGTAGCTGTATAAGTTCCATCTAGCTCTGAACTATCTACCAGAGTAATGCCATAACCTGCTGCAACTTGCTCAGCTGTGATCGCTGTTGTAGTTGTTGAAGAAGCTGCTGTTGTACTACTTGATGCTGTTGAGCTAGAGCTTGCAACAACTGACTGGGCCGTGGTGACTTGATTATCATCATCGTCTGATAGACCCAGGCTCTGTTCAACTTGAGTTTCTAAAGCTTCCAAACGATTTTCATATATTTCAGCTGCGACAAATCCACCTGTTACCAAGAGTAGAGCTCCTGCTGAAAGCAAGATGATTGATTTTTTACTCATCTTACTTACTTTTGTTTTTAAACTGGTTAGGAGAGATGCTTTTTCTTCCGTTTGCACTTCTTGCTCGATAATTTGCTTGTTTTCGTTTTGGTTTTCCATTTGTGTTTCCTCTTTTTTACGATTTTCTTCAGCTCTTTGCTGATAAGTCTATTATAGAGGACAATTCTCAACACTTTAGGTAAAGTTTCTAAACAGTTTCTAAACAAATTCGAAAGAATTTATGCATTGAGTCGGTAACCGGCTCCCCAAACCGTTTCAATCAAATCTGCTCCCAGCTTATCCCTCAATCGATTGATATGGACCGTTACTGTTGCACTATCGCCTACATAGTCATAGCCCCAGATTGTCTCGAAGAGTTGATCTTTTGAAAAGACCCGGTTAGGATGTTGAGCTAGGTGGACAAGTAATTCAAACTCCCTATTGGGCAACTTGATTGACTGCCCTGCTTTTTCCACCTTCCAACTCTCCAAATAAATCACCAAATCACCAACCCGCAGTTCCTTCTCCTCTTTGGTAGGTTGCAGGCGTTGGTAGCGGGTCAAATGGGCTTTCACACGCGCAACCAACTCCATGGGATCAAAGGGTTTGCTGATATAGTCATCTGCTCCTAAGCCTAAGCCCCGAACGACATCCATAGTTTCTTGTTTGGACGTCACCATCAGAATAGGAAAATCTACTTGGTTACGGAGGTCGCGGCAAATATCATAGCCAGTTTTGTTAGGGAGCATGACATCTAAAAGTAAAAGATTATAGGTTTCTGTTCGAATCTGCTTTTCAACTAGGGCACCATCTGTTATGACATCGACTTGATACCCCTGCATTTCCAAATAATCTCGCTCAAGCTGTGCAATTTCGATATCATCTTCAGCAATCAATATACGTGTCATTTCTTATCCTTTCTTAGGTAGACGAATGGTAAAGGTCAAGCCAGCCTTATTTTCAACCACGATTGTGCCACCTAGACGATGCACAATATTGTTTACAATTGAGAGTCCTAGTCCATGTCCATCCACTTGCTGACGGGCCTGATCTACCCGGTAAAATTCCGTAAAGAGTTTGTCTAGCTGGTCCTTAGAAACGCCTTGGCCATTATCAGCAAAGGTCCAAACCACTTGATTTCCGTCAGTATAGCCTGAAATGGTCAACAAAAGCGGGTTAGCAGTAGCATATTTTCGCGCATTGTCTACCAAGTTATCCAAAATCCGCCTAAATTGGACTGGGTCCAATTCAACAGGTAATTCCTCTGTCACTTTTAGACGGAAATCAATCGCTTCATCTGCCAATTCTGCCTTCTTCTCACTGATATAAGCTTCAAAAAACTCCCATAAATCGACTTCTACTGTATCAAATGGCAATTTATCGGTCTCTAGTTGAGAGAAAACGAACAATTTTTCCAACAATTTCTCCATGATCAATGATTTTTGATAGATAATATTCAGGTAGTTCTGCCGCTTTTCATCTGTATTGGCGATTCCGTCTAAAATTCCCTTAGCATAGCCTTTAATGGATGTAAGAGGTGTCCGTAAATCATGGGATATATCCGTTACCATCTGGGTCCGATTCTGTTCATACAGGCGATTTTTCTCCTGAGCCTCCAACAAGCTTGTCTGCATTTGGTTGAAACCTTCTGTCAATTCTTCAAATTCTCGATCACCGCTATAATCTAGATTTTCCTGGTAATTTCCCTTGCGAATCCGCTCAACCCCCTTGTGTAGTTCATCCATCGGTTTCATAATGGCCTGCAGGATGCGTCTGGTAACCATCAAATTCAAGGTCAAAATGACTGCAATACCAGAGCCACCCATTACTGCAATTTGTAACAGGAAGGTCTGGAATTCCCTAGCATCCTGCTGGTCCTCCGTATCCTCAATCACTGCATAAAGAGAAACCATCTGTCCCTGCGTTTCCAACTGTCTACTGATTACAATTTCCTCATCAATATAGGTTAAATGGGTGGTCTCGCTAATTGCAACAGCCGTGACTTCCTCTACATCTTCCTGGATATTGGAAAACAAAATATAACCGTCACTCTCCACGTAGAGCTGAGCCCCTCCACTTGCTAGTTTCTCCGCCAGACTGACATAATCTGTTCCCGAAAATTCTTCAATGCTGGTTTGACTCATTGCTGTTTTCTGGCTTGTGGACAATAAACTACTCCGATTCAGGTAAATGTTATTGACAACAAAGACACTGATGGCCAACATGGCAAGCAGGGAAATCCCTAACATCAGCATATTAAGACGAAAAATCCGTTTTTGTAAATTCATCTGCCATTTTCTTCCTTAATTTTTCCAACATTATAAGTAAAATCCATCTATTTGTAAAGTTTTCTTGCTTCAAATTCACGATAACTCTAACCATAACTCGTTTCTCAAATACCAGCTTACACTTTGAATGCTTACGTTCTGTTCTATCTTTCAGCCGATAAAGCCTAAGAGCTGAAAGTCATATAAACGAAAAAAGAGGCAAATTCTGCCTCTCTTAATAGGATGTGATTAGATTTCTTTTTTCTTAGCTACAACTGCTGCTGCACCAAGGAGACCCAATGCTGGAAGCAAATACACAAGACTATTTGTTTGACCAGTATTTGGGAGTGTTGCTGCAGTAGTAGAAGTAGTTTTAGCAACTGGTTCTGAAGCTACTGCTGCTGGTGCTGAAGTTACCGCTGCTGGTGCTGGAGTAACTGCTGCTGGTGCTGGAGCAACCGCTGCTGGTGCTGGAGCAACCGCTGCTGGTGCTGGAGCAACAAGGCTAGCTGGGTCGATTGATGGAAGTACTGGAGCTTTTACACTCTCACCTTTAGCTGTTTCGATTGCTCCTTCAATCGTTGAAGGATCGATTGTTGGCAATTCTGCAGCTGTCGTACCTTCACCGTTTGTATAAAGGTAATAGTCACCGTCTTTACCACCAATTTGAACTGTTGGAAGTGCTTCTGCTGTTGGTGCTTCAGTTGGTACATTTGTAAGATACAAACCATTCTCATCCAAGGCTACTTTAGCTTCTTCCAAAGCTGGTGCAGTAACGCCTTCACCATTTACTTGAATATCAACTGTGCTTGGGTCCAAAGCTGGTAGTTCTGCAGAAGCTGTTACACCAGTACCTGTAGCATAAACATATGGTTCGCCATTTTCAAAAGCAAGTTTAACTTCTGGGACCTCTGTAGTAGTTCCTTCTCCATGAACGTGGATATCAACTGTGCTTGGATCCAAAGCTGGTTTGTAGTCAGAATTCAATACGCTTGAACCTTTAGCTGTCAATTCACCTGTATTCAAATCAAACGTTGGAATTGGATCAGCTGTTACACCGGTACCATGCGCTGTAACGTTAGCAACCTCAACTTCAGCTGCAGATACAGTTGCTGTACCTGCAACAGCAATTGCTGCTAGTGACAACAAACCGATTGAAGTTTTTCTAAGTGAAAACTTGATTGTATTATTTGACATAATGATTCCTTCCCCTATTTTGTCAGAAATAGTATAATCTCATTTACCTATATTCCTATAGATATAACTCCATTATATATATATATATATATATATCGGTTGTCAAGCATTTTGTTGCAGAATTTTTATATTTTTACCCTTTTTTACAAAAAAATGGACAAGCAATCGCCTGTCCTAACTATCTCATCCTCGAATATCTCATACAGGCCTCTGGTTAGCTTAATACCAACCATTGGCAATCCAGAACTGGTAGGCATTTTCCCATGAACCGTAACGTTGCAATACATAGTTGTCTGCTACACGCTCCTGGTTTTCAGGTGAAAAATCACCATTTAGGTAAGAACTTGTGAGCTGGTAACGACCATAGTAGATACCGTTTTGAGCTGTATAGCTGCCACCAGACTCTTTTTGAGCAATAAATTCTTTGGCAGCTGCTTCACCGACACCTGCAGTAACAACTGGCTGGGCTGCTTGAACCTGAACTACAGGTTGGGCTTGGACAGCTTCAGTAGCAACTTGTTGCACCTGTACTTGTTGATATTCAGGTTGAGCAACTTGAACAACGGGCTGTTGTACTTCTGGGGTTGTCTCAGGGCTAGCTACTTGACTTGTTTCTGTAGCTGGAGCAACTTCTTCCGCTTTGGAAGCTTCAGTCGTCGTACTTTCCTCAGTACTCTCTGGCTTCTTTTCTTCTTTTTTTACATCAGAAACCTTTTTCTCTTCCTTGGATTCATATGTTTTCTTTATCGTATCCTCTTTGGCTGCAACAGCTGAAGAATTGGTAGATTGGTCAACAAAATCAGCAATGCTAAATTCAGAATGGTAGGTATCAGCGATAGCAACGCCAGCTGTAAGTGCTGCAAGGGCGGTCGCTACTCCGATAATTACATTTTTCAATTTTTTTGTAAATGTCATAAAATATATAGTTTCCTTTCGTATGACTGAAACTATCTTACAACTTGATTATTACTTTTGTTTTATAATTCCATTACAAATATTACAGCATTGTTTGTTTTTTACTAAAAAACACGATTGTTCGTGTTTTTTAAGGGGTTTTCAAAAAATATAAGAGCAATCCCAAACAAATCATAGCCAGAATTGCTAGGCTATCTGCCAACTTCCAATCCAGTACCCGATACTTGGTCCGGCCATCGCCCCCCTGATAACCTCTAGCCTCCATAGCTGTCGCCAGGGCATCTGCTCGCTTAAAACTAGATGCAAAAAGCGGTATCAAAATAGGGATAACAGACTTAACCTTTTGAATGATATTTCCTTCATTGAAGTCAACACCACGCGCCCGCTGAGCATTCATAATCCGAGTCGTGTCGTCCATCAAGGTCGGCACAAAACGCAAACTCATGGACAACATAAGCCCAATTTCATGAACTGGCACCTTGATTTTCTTGAGAGGAGCAAGCCCCGCCTCAATACCATCTGCCAAACTAAGTGGTGTCGTTGTCAGAGTTAGGAGAGTTGAAAAGAAGATAATCAGGACAAAGCGCACAAAAATCACTGCCGCCTGTTGCAAACCTTCCACCGACAATTTGAAAATCCAGAATTCCCACAAAACCCTTGTTCCTGGTGTAAAGAAAATCTGGAAGAAAGTGGTAAACAGGATAATCCCAATCATGGGCTTGACACCATTGATGAAAAAGGACAAGCGAATGCGAGAGAGCAAAATCAAACCGAGAACAAAGGCAATCAACAGCGCATTGGTTACCAGATTATTGGCCCAGAAAATAATTAACAGAAAGGCAAACATGGCCAAGAGCTTACTTCGAGGGTCTAGGCGATGCAACAGCGAGTCACCAGGAATGTAGCGACCTAAAATTAACTTATCCATGCGTCACCATCCTTGTAAATTCCTCAATCGTAATAGGCAAGCGCTCAAAAACAAAGCCCCTGCGCTCCAGATTGGCAGCAAACTTGGTGATTTTGGGAACACCCAGCTGAATCGATTCCAAAAAATCAACCTCTTGGAAAACATCAATCGGCTTGCCAGAACGAACCAGCTTGCCCTTTTCCATGATGTAGACAAAATCAGCATAATTAGCCACGTCATCCATCAGATGCGTCACCAAGACAATGGTCATCCCATTCGCATGGAGTTTCTTGAAAATATCCATCAGCTCTTGACGACCAGCCGGATCCAAACCAGCAGTCGGCTCATCCAGAACTAAAACAGACGGTTCCATAGCCAGGATGCCCGCAATGGCTACACGGCGCATCTGACCTCCAGACAAATCAAAGGGACTGCGGTCATAGACTTCCTCTGAAATACCAACCAGAGCCAGTTTTTCACGCGCAATCTTCTCAGCCTCTTCCTTAGAAACACCAAAATTCTGCGGACCGAATGCCACATCCTGCAAGACAGTCTCATCAAAGACCTGGCTTTCAGGAAACTGAAAGACCAAGCCGACTTTCTTGCGCACCTGCTTGATATCCTTATTTTGAGATGTGCCTGTGATAACCACATCATCGATGACCACACTGCCTTCTGTCGGTACATTAAGACCATTCAAAAGCTGTAAAATCGTCGACTTCCCGGATCCAGTATGACCAATCAATGCCGTATAGGACCCGTCCACAATCTCCAAATCCACACCAAAAAGCGCCCGCCCCTCAAAAGGAGTGCCGGCCTGATAGGTATAGCTTACTTCTTGGAGATGAATTCCCATACAGTTTCCTCTAATTCTTCCTCTGTAAAATAGCGGAGCGGAACAGCTAGTCCAGCCTGACGCAAGGACTCGACCAATTCTGCCGTAAAGGGCTGGTCCAAGTCCAAATCAGCCAAATCGTCCCGCATAAACAAGTCAGCTGGTGTCGAAATCGACTCTACTTGACCATTTTTCATAACAATAACCCGATCGCTAAGCGCTACCTCATCCAGGTCATGGGTAATGGAGATAACCGTCATGCCATGCTGATCCTTAATATCTTTAACAATCTGAATCAAATCCAGGCGCCCCTCTGGATCCAGCATGGAGGTCGCCTCGTCCAAAATAATAATCTTTGGACGCAAGGCAACCACACCAGCAATGGCAACACGTTGTTTCTGACCGCCAGATAGACGAGCTGGTTCTCTAATCTTGAAATCAGCCATTCCAACCAATTCAAGCGTCTCCTGGACGCGCTGACGCATTTCAGCCAAGGGGATGCCTTGGTTTTCCAAACCAAAGGCCACATCGTCCTCAACCGTTGCCCCGACGAATTGATTATCTGGATTTTGGAAAACCATACCAATCAAGCGACGCTTGTCCCAAACATTGTCAACAGTCAGCTTATCTCCATCGATAAAAATATCTCCAGACTCAGCCTCCAAAAGACCATCAATCAGACGAACCGTCGTTGACTTTCCTGAACCATTGTGGCCGATAATGGACAACCATTCCCCCTGTTTCACGTGAAACGTCACGTCGTTTAAGGTATAATTTTCAGCTTCTTCTTCGTATTTATACTTGAGATGCTTTACTTGGATAATATCTGTCATTTGAATGTATCTTTAAATAAATAAGACGCACCCTTGAAATAATCATAGCCTGAGTAGAGGGTGAAAAAGAGTGCGATATAGAGCGTGATTTGACCGAGCAAATTCCAGTGCAATAGGAGAAAAATAATGGCAAACATCTGTGAGAAGGTCTTGATTTTACCTGGCATAGCCGCAGCTAGTACAGTACCACCATTTTCTACCAACAATAGGCGAAGGCCTGTCACGGCCAACTCACGACAGATGATAATAGCCACCACCCAGGCAGGGGCAAAACCAAGCTCCACCAGCATGATGAAAGCCGTCATAACTAAAATCTTATCAGCCATGGGATCGGCAAATTTTCCGAAGTTGGTCACAACCTGCCATTTGCGGGCCAGATAGCCATCCAAATAGTCTGTCACACTAGCCAAGGCAAAAATAATCGCAGCCAAATAATGGCTCAGTGCATCTTTCCAGACGGTCAAGAGTAGGATAAAAATCGGAATCACCAGTATCCGTCCTACCGTCAAGGCGTTGGGTATGTTTTCTTTTTTCATTTTTTTCATATTATTCAACCGTTAAATAGATAACTCCAGGATCAGCTGTGATGGCTGACGTATCCAAACTATTGCCAGCAATTTTGATAGAGACACCCTCTGTCACACCTAAAACCAGATTAGCGGCGTTTATGCCTTCTGGAATAGTCGCCGTGACTGTATTGGTTTCTGGAGATAGAACAAATCCACCCGCAATTTCTGTATCAGATAGACTGACCCAGCTAGTAGCATCTGTCACGGAAAGTTCCACCTCAACTGGACCCGCGTGTTCAGAAAGGACGACCGTCAACTCTGAGCCACCACCCGAGGTCGTTAAAGTCCCTGAAGCCAACTCCTCTTGACTAGATGAACTAGAGGATTCATCTGTACTTGTAGAAGATGTATCACTTGCTTCCTCTGTCGATGCTTGGGAACTCTCTGAAACCACCTGGACAGTCGACGGAGCCAACTCTTTTCGTTCTTGATTCTGAACTCTATTCAATACGACATAGGTCAACAAGATAAAGATAGAGGTCGCAGCTAGTAACAGGTAAACCAATGGTAAAATCGACGGCTTCTTCTTTCTAACCTTATAGCTTCGTTTTAATTCTGAAGCATGCTCTTCTTCCTGCCCATCCTCATGATAGATGACCAAACTATTTGTCATAAAAGCATCTACCAGGACATCACCATCTAGTTCTAGTACTTCCGCATATTTTTGCAAGAAAGAACGCGTATAGGATGGGTCTGGTATGACATCAAAGTTATTAAATTCTAAGGCCTGTAAGTACTTAGCTTGAATCCCCGTCAATCGCTGAATTTCTACAAAATTCCAACCGCGACTCTCTCGGGCAGACCGCAATACCTCTCCTATACTTTTCTGGATCATAGTTTCCTCTCACTTACAATAATTTTCAATATAATATTTTAACAAAAAACTCATGAAATTTCGATGATAAGTTGCTAATTATTTCGGAAAAATCATATAATCTGTCATATCACAGTTCTCAATAAAGGCTTGACCCACTTCCAAGACATCCTGCAGACCGATAGATTCTATCAACTGAGGAAGGTCGAAAATACTTGCCCCCACCAAACTATTGGCTACAAAATGGCTGGCCGTAAATTCCAAAGAATTGAGACTACGAATAAAATCCCCGTACATTTCCTTCTTCAGCAGGGCCAAGTGTTCCTCCGAAACATCCGGATCCTTGGCGAAACGGCTGACAGCCTTGCGCAAGCTGGCTGATAAACTGATTGGTTCCTTGGTATCCGCTGAAAAAATGACATGATGATAGTCTGGTGTTACCTCAACCTGAAAATGGAAGGACGAATCAATTTTCCCCTGATCATACAAGGTCTGGTAACGCTGTGATGTCCAACCAAAAAGCATGGCAAACAAAAGTTGCAGGCTGATTCGATAGGATGGTAAGTTAGCGAGAGAAATGGAATCGTTGCCTCGCAGACCTAATGCCAATTTAGGGCTGGCCACTTCAAAATACTCAGTCCGATTTTTCAAAATATCCAACTTTTTAACCGGCAAATGCTCAATCAGCTCAATCTCTGTATCATTCTGGGCGAGCTGGAAAGTTTTTACCTGTTTCCAGACCTTCTTAACATCAAAATTCCCAATGACAAACAGGCTCATCTTTGAAGGATGATAAAAAGCCTCAAAATTTTCATATAAATCCTCAGCAGTGATAGCCTTGATAGATTCAATCGTGCCAGCGATATCGTGAGCCAGGGCTGTTTCTGGATAAAGGGACGACAATATACCTGTATAGAGACGGTAGTCCGCATCATCCTGATACATCTCAATCTCTTGACCAATAATCCCCTGCTCCTTGGACACATTTTCAGCCGTAAAATGTGGCTCACGGACAAACTGCTGGAGCAAGGCCAGACATTCCAAAACATTTTCCGTTGTTGAAAAGAGGTAGCTAGTCTGCCTCAAGCTAGTATAGGCATTGGCACTAGCCCCCAAATCCGCAAACAAATTCATCACATCATCTTCATCAGCAGTCTCAAATAATTTATGCTCCAGAAAATGAGCAATCCCTTCAGGATAGGAATATTCCTGTCCCTTCTTTTTAAAATGAGTATGAAGGGCACCAAATTCTGTGGTCAAGATACCATAGGTTTCCTTAAAATCTGTTTTGGGAAGAAAGGTAACTGTCAACCCATTGTCAACTGTCGCATAGTAGAGTACTTCCTTCATGTAGGGGTACTTTTTTCTTCTAATTCTCATTCTTTAATGCCCTCCATGAAGTAAACAGCCTGTAAACGCACCAGCTGACCAACTCGTAAAATGTCCTCTCTAGATACCTTGTTTACAGCCTCAATCCACTCTCCCCATGTCACATTCCTTTGACCCATAGTGACCTGATTGTAAACTTGTTCCAGTAAATTATTTTGCCTATCCTGAGCCAGAGTTGCAGAATGAACCAGCATATTTTTTGTCAAATTTAGGTCATCCTCTGTAAACTTCCCCTGCTTAAGAGCCATAACTTGCTGTCTAATCAACTTGATAGCCTTGAGTTTATCTTGTCTGTTGATACCGGCATAAATCTTCAACATCCCTGAAAAGATTGAAATCTGACTGCCAATCGTATAGGCCAAACTTTCTTTTTCCCGCACATTCATAAATAATTTTGAATGGGAAAAAGCACCCAGTAAACCATTGAAAACCAATAAGGCTGGATAGTTTACATCATTGTAAACCACCTGTAAATGGTAAGCTAGTTCTAAAATCGATTGACGAGCCTCTTTTCGCTCAACTCTCTCCCTAGTAACCTTAGAATAAGCTTGCTGGTATTCTAATTCCAACTTGGGGTTACGGTATTTAAAACTGAAAGATGAAAACTTTTCTTGCACCAAAGCCTGGTCTACCTGACCGAGAACGAAAATATCAATCTTATCCAAGCGCAGCATGTTACTATAGGTTTTGAAGGCCGTCTCCGCCGTTACCTGCTCAACCAAATCAATCCGTCCAACACGGGGAATTTGAACTGCCTCATCCTCATAATAAAGTTTACTCATCTCAACATCCGCATGATAAAAATTGTCCTCCACCTCAGTTTCTAAAAAACTAAGTAGATTATTTTTCTCAACTGCAAAGACATCTTCCTTAAAGGCACTGCCGTTCTTCAAAGGTTTGAAGAGACAGGCCTCAAGAAAATCAATAATCTCACCGGTAATATCCTCTTGTTCAGGCAAATAGTGAGGGTTGATGTAGGAAATCGTCAAATCCACAAAATGAACTCGTCCTCTCTTTGATACAGAAGTTGAAAAATGAGCTCCGTAGAGTTCTGCCAAACGCATCCGCAAGCGTTGGGCACTAGGATAATCTTGATTGCCCATCTCTAGCAAATTCGCCACCAATACACGTCCTGCAACCGTCTGTTCACTCATCTCCGCCGCAAACCGCACACGAATTCGATTGGTCGTGAATTTATCTGATTCAATAAAATGAAGCTCAACACCTTCTTGTAATTTCATCCTTTGCCTCTTTCAAAACATTGTACCTTCCATTATACCAAATTGTGTTATAATATTCTGTAACGAGGTGACTTATGGAATTTAAATTATTCGACGACTACATTACCCTACAAGCTCTGCTCAAAATAACTGGAATTGTGCATTCCGGAGGGGCTATCAAGGGCTTTTTAGAAAAGAATACCATCCTGTTTAATGGAGAGGATGAAAAAAGACGAGGTAAGAAAATCCGTGTCGGTGACAAGATCAGTCTACCGGACCACGGCATTGACATCACCCTTGTGGCTCCAAGTCAGGAAGAAATTCTCCAGCACCAAGAAGATCAAGCTGAAAAAGCTCGTGTTGCTGCTATCGTAAAAAAACTCAACCAAGAAAACAAAAAGCAGAAGAAACAAGCTCCTCCTGTCAAGAAATCTGTAAAGAAGGTTGACAGGAAGCCTGTCCGTTTCCCAGGTACCTAAGATGTGGTTAGAAAAATTACAACTATGCCACTTTCGCAATTATGACCAATTAGATATTGAGTTCCATCAAGGGCTCAATGTCTTTTTGGGACAGAATGCACAGGGTAAGACCAACATTTTAGAGTCTATTTATTTTCTAGCTTTGACACGCAGTCACCGAACTCGTTCAGATAAGGATTTACTCCAATTTGAAGAAAAAGAGTTATCCATTAAAGGTTTACTCCACCGGACTAGCGGTAAACTTCCACTTGATATCAACTTGACAGAAAAGGGGCGGGTGACCAAGGTTAATCACCTCAAACAAGCCAAATTGTCCAACTATATCGGGCACTTGAACGTTGTTCTTTTTGCACCGGAAGATTTACAGCTCATCAAAGGAGCACCTGCCCTCCGCCGAAAATTTATTGACGTTGAGTTGGGGCAAATAAAACCCGTCTACCTATCAGACTTGTCCAACTACAATCACGTTCTCAAACAGCGAAATACCTATCTAAAATCAACCGAAAAAGTTGACATGGATTTTCTCAGCGTACTAGACTATCAACTAGCTGATTACGGTAGTCGTGTTATCCAGCATCGGATTGATTTCCTCAAAAAATTAGAGGAATTTGGTAGCCGAAAAGTAGCCGAAATTTCTGGTCAAAGAGAAGAACTTCGGATTGACTACCTATCATCTGTTTCGTTGACAGACTCTGTCAACCTGGTTGACGATTTCTTGACAGAATTAGAAAAAAGTCGGAAACGAGATTTGTTCAAAAAAAATACTGGAGTGGGACCTCACAGAGACGATATTGCTTTCTTCATCAATGGTATGAATGCCCATTATGGTAGCCAAGGTCAACATCGTAGCCTCGTTCTCTCTCTTAAACTGGCTGAGATTGAGCTCATGAAAGAAATTACGCGAGAATATCCGATTTTACTGCTCGACGATGTGATGAGTGAATTGGACAATAGCCGTCAAGTCAAATTACTGGAAACCATCACAGATAAAATTCAAACCTTTATCACGACAACTTCGCTAGACCATCTCCATCAACTCCCAGAAAGTCTAAAAATATTCCATATTTCCAAGGGAACTGTAAAAGAAGACTTGTAAACATCGTTTACAAGTCTTTCTTTTTTATTTACAGTTTTGTCAATTATTGTACGGAATAGTTTGGTGCTTCGTTTGTAATTTGAACGTCGTGTGGGTGACTTTCTTTCAAACCAGCGCCTGACATTTCAATAAATTGAGCATTTTCACGTAATTCTGTCAGGTTGCCTGCTCCGACATAACCCATACCTGAGCGGAGACCACCGACCATTTGGAAAATCATATCTGCAACAGAACCTTTATAAGCGACACGACCTTCAATACCTTCTGGAACCAGCTTGTTTGCCTCATTGACAGAAGCTTGGAAATAACGATCCTTAGAACCTTGTTTCATGGCTGCGATAGAGCCCATACCGCGGTAGGTCTTGAATTTACGTCCTTGGAAGATTTCTGTTTCCCCCGGTGCTTCATCTGTTCCTGCAAACATTGACCCCAACATAACCGCATGACCACCAGCAGCCAAGGCCTTAACAATATCACCTGAATACTTGATACCACCGTCCGCAATGATGGTCTTACCATACTCACGCGCAACGCCAGCAGCATCGTAAATAGCAGTAACCTGTGGTACACCAACACCCGCAATAACACGAGTGGTACAGATAGAACCAGGTCCAATACCCACCTTGACAACATCCACACCAGCCTCGTAAAGGGCACGAGCTCCCTCAGCTGTAGCAATATTACCTGCAATCAAAGTACGGTCTGGGAAGTGGGCACGAATTTCCGCAATCTTACGGAGAACACCAGCAGAATGCCCATGAGCTGTGTCAATAACAATGGCATCTGCACCAGCTTCAAAGAGAGCCTCCGCACGTTCAAAAGTATCAGAAGTGACACCGACCGCACCAGCTACCAAGAGACGACCAAATTCATCCTTGGCAGCATTTGGAAATTCAATCACTTTTTCAATGTCTTTAATCGTAATCAAGCCTGACAAACGACCATTTTCATCCACCAAAGGCAATTTTTCAATACGGTGTTGGTGGAGAATCGCCTCAGCAGTTTCCAAATCCGTTCCAACAGGAGCTGTTACCAAACCATCGCTGGTCATATTGCTAGAAATCGGCTGTGAGTAATCGGTGATAAAACGCATATCACGGTTGGTAATAATACCCACCAGTTTGCGATTTTCCAGGGTTTCAACAATCGGTACACCTGAAATACGGTAAGTCGCCATCAATTTTTCAGCCTCTGCAATTGTATGCTCTGGTGTTAAGAAGAAAGGATCAATAATAACACCATTTTCAGAACGTTTTACCTTACGCACTTCATCTGCCTGCTCTGCAATGGACATATTCTTGTGAATGACACCCAGACCACCTGCACGCGCCATAGCAATCGCCATTTTGCTGTCAGTTACCGTATCCATAGCTGCTGAAATGATAGGAAGATTGAGGGTCAAATTCGGAGCTAACTGTGTCTTTAAGTCAATATCGTGCGGCAAGACATGGCTCTCAGCCGGAATGAGCAAGACATCATCAAATGTAAAGCCTTTTTTCAAAAATTTAGTTTCCCAATTTGACATGGATGATTTCCTCTTTTCTCTTTTGTTTGAAATTTATTTTATCTATGATAACATTTTAAGAATATTTGTCAATCATTATTCGTCTTAATATCATTAAACATAAAAATCCAGAAAATTCTTTCCTAAAATATAAAACATTTACGAACGTTTTGGTTTTAAAAAATCACAATTAAAAATAAAAAAGCAACGTTTTTCAACATCACTTCTTCATTCGTTAGTCCTATTTAAAATAGTTGATTCCCATAGCATCCTTGACTTGGTCCAGAGTAGTTGCTGCTACTTGACGAGCTTTTTGACTGCCTGCCTCTAACATAGCATAGACCTGTCCCATATCTTTGGCAAACTCGATGCGACGCTCACGGATTGGCCCCAACTCACGTTCTAAGATATCCAAAAGATAGCGTTTGGTTTTGACATCTCCCAGACCACCGCGCTGGTAATGCTCCTTCATGGCCTCAATCTCAGCCTGATCTTCCTCACGACCAAAAACATCCAAATAATGGAAAACCATATTTCCTTCAATCTGACCCGGATCCTCGACACGGATATGGTTCGGGTCGGTATACATGGACATGACTTTCTTTTTCAAAGTGTCCATGTCATCTGCCAGATAAATCCCATTGCCAAGTGATTTAGACATCTTGGCATTGCCATCCAACCCCGGCAAACGACCTGCAGCCTCGTTTTCAGGGTAAATCCCTTCTGGTTCCACCAAAACATCCGTCTGATAAGCGTGATTAAAACTACGAACCAGCTCACGGGTCTGCTCAATCATGGGCTTTTGATCGGTTCCAACTGGTACAAAGTTTGCCTTGAAAGCTGTAATATCTGCAGCCTGAGAAACCGGGTAGACCAAGAAACCTGCTGGAATGCCTTCACCAAAGCCCTTCTGGGCAATTTCTGTCTTGACAGTCGGATTGCGTTCCAGACGAGCAACTGACACAAGGTTCATATAGTACATGGTCAATTCAGCCAATTCTGGAATCTGACTTTGGATGAAAATGGTTGTCTTAGCTGGATCGAGACCTGCCGCTAAGTAGTCCAAGGCTACGTTACCAACCGACTCAATAATCTTCTGCGGTTCTTTAGCATGGTCTGTCAAAGCCTGCTGGTCTGCCAAAAATACAAATAATTCATGATTTCCTGCATTCTGTAAGAGCACACGATTTTTCAAGGAACCTACATAATGACCAATATGTAATTTTCCGGTCGGTCGATCGCCTGTTAAAATAATTGGTTTTGTCATAACTTCTCCTTTTACACTTGTTTACAACACTGTAAACTTATTGTCAACAAAAAATAAAAGCCCAGCACAAGTCTGTGCAAGGGCGTCAAGGACACGGTACCACCTTAGCTTATGAACAGTAAAGCCATTCATTTCTCTTTGCACATAAGGCCTGCTAGCCAAATCCTTATTTGTTCAGATTTCTATTTACCATCAGCCCATTCATAAAGAAGAATTACTTGTTTACACCGACCACAAGCTCTCTAAAAACCGTTCCTTTACTACTCTTCTGATTGATTATCATTATAACTGCTAACTAAAAGAAAGTCAAGCTGAGAAAGCCTTGACGATTGGCTTAAAATTCTGCATAATAGAACGTGCGTGTATATTAGAATATAGTATTAAAGGAGAAATCATGAAAGACAAGTTAAAAGATATTTCATTTGTGACGGCGGGTAGCATCATTATGGCTATTGGCTTCAATAGTTTTTTTCTGGAAAGTAATATTGTATCTGGAGGAATTGGTGGCCTGGCCATTGCCCTAAACACATTATTCGGTTGGGACCCAGCTACCTTTGTACTATTCTGCAATATTCCTCTCCTGGTAATTTGTTTCTATTTCCTTGGGAAATCTGTCTTTGTAAAAACTGTTTACGGTGCCATCCTCTATCCATTCTGCATGAAATTAACAGCTGGTTTGCCAAATTTGACCGATAATCCTTTACTTGCTGCAATTTTTGGCGGTATTGTTCTAGGTTTTGGTCTCGGACTTGTCTTTCTCGGTAATTCATCAACGGGAGGAACAGGCATCCTCATCCAATTTATCCATAAGTATTCTCCCCTATCACTCAGTCAAACCATGGTTATTATTGATGGTATTATCGTTGGCCTTGGCTTTATCGCCTTCGATCCTGATACTGTCATGTACTCCATCCTTGCCTTGATGACCATCAGCTATGTGATCAACCGTATGATGACGGGTACAAACTCTTCTCGAAACCTTTTTATTATTTCCCAAAAATACAAGGAAATCAAATCCTATATCACAACCGAAGTGGACCGTGGAGTAACAGAATTGCCCGTAATTGGTGGCTATACTGGGTCTGAAAAACGCATGTTAATGACAACTGTTTCTATCCCAGAAGTACAAAAATTGGAAAATCATATACTCCAAATTGACGAAACAGCCTTTATTATTATCTTACCAGCTAGCCAAGTTCGTGGTCGCGGCTTCAGCTTACAAAAAGATCATAAATCCTATGACGAAGATATTTTGATCCCAGGATGATTATAATTGAAGTTTAGACTGCTTTCTAGTACAATAAATCTAATAGACAGAAAATAGGAGAAACTATGCTTACAGTATCAGACGTGTCGCTCCGCTTTAGCGACCGCAAATTATTCGACGATGTCAACATCAAGTTTACAGCTGGAAATACCTACGGTTTGATTGGTGCCAACGGTGCCGGTAAATCAACTTTCCTGAAGATTTTAGCAGGAGATATCGAGCCAACAACTGGCCACATTTCACTCGGTCCAGACGAGCGTTTGTCCGTCCTCCGTCAGAACCACTTTGACTACGAAGATGAGCGCGTGATTGACGTGGTTATCATGGGAAATGAGCAGTTATACAGCATCATGAAAGAAAAAGATGCCATCTACATGAAGGAAGATTTTTCTGATGAAGACGGTGTCCGTGCTGCTGAATTAGAAGGTGAATTTGCTGAACTTGGTGGCTGGGAAGCTGAAGCTGAGGCTTCACAATTGCTCCAAAACCTGAACATTGCTGAAGACCGCCACTACCAAAACATGAGCGAATTAACCAACGGTGAAAAGGTTAAGGTGCTTTTGGCCAAGGCCCTCTTTGGTAAGCCAGACGTCCTTCTGCTGGACGAGCCGACCAACGGTTTGGACATCCAGTCTATCAACTGGTTAGAAGATTTCTTGATTGACTTTGAAAATACCGTCATCGTCGTATCCCACGATCGCCACTTCCTCAACAAAGTGTGTACCCACATGGCGGACTTAGATTTCGGTAAAATCAAAATTTTTGTCGGTAACTACGACTTCTGGAAACAATCATCTGAATTGGCAGCCCGTTTACAGGCTGACCGCAATGCTAAGGCGGAAGAAAAAATCAAGGAATTGCAAGAATTCGTTGCCCGTTTCTCTGCCAACGCTTCAAAATCCAAACAGGCAACCTCTCGTAAAAAAATGCTGGATAAAATCGAGTTGGAAGAAATCATTCCATCCAGCCGTAAGTACCCATTTATCAACTTCAAGGCCGAGCGTGAGATTGGTAACGACCTGCTGACAGTTGAAAATCTCAAGGTTGTTATCGATGGAGAGACGATTTTGGACAATATCAGCTTTATCCTCCGTCCAGGTGATAAGGCCGCTATCATCGGTCAAAACGACATCCAGACAACTGCCCTTATGCGTGCCCTGGCTGGCGACATCGACTATGAAGGAACCATCAAATGGGGTGTAACCACTTCACAATCTTACCTGCCAAAAGACAATACAAAAGACTTCGCAACTGGCGAATCTATCTTGGAATGGCTCCGTCAGTTCGCTGAAAAAGGTGAAGACGACGATACATTCTTGCGTGGATTCCTTGGTCGTATGCTTTTCTCAGGCGACGAAGTCAAGAAGTCTGTCAACGTCTTGTCAGGGGGAGAAAAAGTCCGTGTCATGCTATCTAAGCTAATGCTGCTCAAGTCAAACGTCCTCTTGCTGGATGACCCGACCAACCACTTGGACTTGGAATCCATCTCTAGCCTTAACGATGGCGTGAAGGACTTCAAAGAGTCCGTTATCTTTGCCAGTCACGACCATGAGTTCATCCAAACCATTGCCAACCACATCGTTGTCATCTCGAAAAACGGGGTCATTGACCGTATCGATGAGACCTATGATGAGTTCCTTGAAAATGCTGAAGTACAGGCAAAAGTTCAAGAACTCTGGAAAGCATAATCAAAAAAGGCGATTTTATCGCCTTTTCTTATAAATTTATGAAATCAATTTTTAAACATAAGTCCATTTTTTATCTGTTAGCCTTTCTTCTTCCATTTACAATAATGGTCATTATCTTGTCAACCCAAGGTATTTGGTTGGGAAGTGATACAACCATTTTGGCCAGCGATGGGTTCCATCAATATGTCATCTTTCATCAAACTTTACGGAATGCTTTACACGGTAATAGTTCAATCTTTTATACCTTTACAAGTGGATTAGGCTTGAATTTCTACGCCCTATCGTCTTACTACCTGGGCTCTTTTCTATCGCCTTTAGTATATTTCTTTGACTTGCAGTCCATGCCAGACTATATTTATCTGTCAACTCTTGTAAAGTTTGGCTTGATAGGCTTGTCAACCTATACTAGCCTGAGAGGCATTTATAAAAACATCAAAACTGAATGGAGCTTACTTCTCTCCACCAGCCTTGCTCTCATGAGTTTCTCAACTAGTCAGTTAGAAATTTCCAGTTGGCTGGATGTTTTTATTCTGATTCCTATTATTTTACTGAGTTTACACAGAATGCTGACTGGTAAAGGTCGGATTATCTACTATATCAGTCTAGCCTGTCTTTTCATTCAAAACTACTACTTTGGTTACATGACTGCCATCTTTTTATTGATTTGGACACTTGCTCAGCTAACCAAATTCGATAAAAAAATTATTCGATTTATAGACTTTATAGTGGTGTCAATTCTGTCAACATTGACTGCTATGGTCATGTTACTGCCAACCTATCTAGACCTAAAGACTCACGGAGAGACATTTACAAAGATTGTCAACTTAAAAACTGAGGACTCCTGGTATCTAGACTTTTTTGCTAAGAGCCTAGTTGGAAGTTTTGACACCACAAAATTTGGATCTATTCCGATGATTTTTGTTGGACTAACTCCGCTAATTTTAGCCTTGCTCTACTTTACTGTCAAAGAAATAAAATGGCAGACAAAATTAGCAAATGGACTGCTAGTAACCTTTATCATTGCAAGTTTTTATCTACAACCACTCAATCTATTCTGGCAGGGAATGCACGCGCCAAATATGTTTCTCTACCGCTACGCCTGGGTACTATCTATTGTCATTATTTATCTAGCAGCAGAAACCAGCACCTATTTGACCAACATTAAAATATGGCAAATTTGCCTTCCCTTTACAATTCTGTCAACCGGTTTTATCCTCACATATATTTTTAAAAATCACTACTATTTCTTGGACACTGTAAACTTTTTACTAAGTTTTGAATTTCTCTTTGCCTATCTTGTTCTATTTGTCAGCCTTCATTATTTCAAGTTTGATATCAAGTGGATACCTCTTTCTTTCTTACTGTTTACCTTATTAGAACTTGGTCTCCACACTCATTACCAGGTTCAGGGAATTTCAGATGAGTGGCATTTCCCTAGTCGGTCGAATTACGAAGAAAAGTTGACAGATATTGACAATCTTGTAAAAGAGACCAAGAGTGACAATGAATACTTCTATCGAATGGAACGCTTGTTACCTCAAACCGGTAATGATAGCATGAAGTTCAATTATAATGGTATTTCTCAATTTTCATCCATTCGCAATCGCGCTTCTAGTTCTACTTTAGATAAACTGGGTTTCCGTTCAGACGGTACCAATCTAAATCTGCGTTACCAGAACAACACCTTGATTGCGGATAGCCTATTTGGCATAACCTACAATCTGGCAAGCACAAATCCCAATAAATATAGATTTGATTTTCAGAAGAGTACCGATAGTATCAGTCTCTATAAGAATAACTACAGTCAGGGATTAGCTCTTTTGACCAATTCTGTTTACAAAGATATCAAGTTTACAAATATGTCCTTGGATAATCAATCTGCCTTTCTAAATGAACTGACAGGACTGGATTACAAGTATTTTTATCAGATTAAGGACGTTCAATCATTCAATGGTGTTGACCTTGGAGGCCGCATAACTGTAAATAAACCTGTCAATCAGATCGATGCAACTATTACTTATAAACTAAATGTTCCAGCCAATAGCCAGGTCTATCTCAATTTACCAAATATTAGCTTCTCAAACGACTCTGTCAAAAGAGTTGTCATAACTGTCAACAACCTGTCAAATGAGTTCACACTTGACAACAGCTTTTCCTTCTTCAATATTGGTTATTTCTTAGAGGATACTGAACTTTCCTTCTCTATTCATTTTCCAGAAAACGAACAAGTTAGCTTTGATAAACCGCAATTTTTTCGGTTAGACCTTGGCCAATATTCTGAGGCTATGGAAATACTAGCCAGTAAGCAAGTTGTATCCACCGTAAAGTCGAACAAGGTAGAAGTAGAATTTTCAAGTCAAAATCCTGCTAGTCTGCTCCTAACCCTTCCTTATGATAAGGGATGGACTGCAAGCATCGATGGTAAAAAAGTACCAATATTAAAAGCACAAAATGGTTTTATGAAACTGGACGTAGAGCCTGGTCAACGACAGGCCGTCTTGACATTTATTCCACATGGATTTTACTTGGGATTAGGAATTTCCACGACAGCTATCTGTTTCTTTATTTTCTATAATTATTTGTTCAATAGACATAAGAACCGAGGTTAAACCTCGGTTTTTGTAGTGCAAAAAAACCTTGATTTCTCAAGGTTTCCTAGTCTTTATTTACTCCGCCAACAGGGCTCGAACCTGTGACATCATGATTAACAGTCATGCGCTCTACCAACTGAGCTATGGCGGATGATATAGTCCGTACGGGATTCGAACCCGTGTTACCGCCGTGAAAAGGCGGTGTCTTAACCCCTTGACCAACGGACCATTATCAGTACGCTAACTAGTATAATACATGACCTTATTTTTGTCAACATTTTTTCAGATTTTTTTCACTTTCCGGCAACTTGACAGCTACCTATCTTTCATGTAAAATAGAAGAGTTGAAAGAGGTTCCATAGCTCAGCTGGATAGAGCATTCGCCTTCTAAGCGAACGGTCGCAGGTTCGAATCCTGCTGGAATCATCTCCGACCTGCTCTGGCGGGTCTTTTTTCTTTCCATAATTCCCAATTTATATACAAAACAAAGGGGAGGACACCTATGAGGGCATATTCTCCAAAGGATTGGGAAAACAGAGTAGATAGACAAACTCCAAGCATGAACCCCAAAATAATAATGTAGATATTTCGACCAGTTTCCTGCAAGTGTGCGTTCTTTTCCATCAATCCCTTAAACCAAATATAGGCTGCGTTTTTGACATTTCCAGTCATCATCACATTGGCATAATGGACACCCTTAAGACTTCTAAAAGTCTCTACTTGGATGGAAGCTGTAAAGGCCAATAAGCCCATAGTAAAAAATGAATTGACAAAGGGCGTCAGAACGATTGTCAATACAATCAAGCATAAAATGATTAAACTGCTCCCAAAATGCCAAGGATAGCGGTGTTTCAAAAAATATTTTTTGGCTAAATAAGTAAAAAATTGCCCCAGTGTGAAGAATACAATTGGGACTAAAAAGTGAATTGTACTCTTGATGCTGCCCTGGGCTAAATGACTAGCTAACAAAACGACATTACCAGACTGGACGCCTGCAAACCGGCCACCCTGGGTCAAATAAGAAAAGGCATTCAAATAGCCGCTGACAAAGGTCAGACAGGTAGCCACTCTTAGCCCCTCATACACACGATACTCTCTCATTCTCTCATCTTCCTTGTTTCACGTGAAACTATTTGTGATAGGGACTTCCATGTTGGATCATAAAGGCCCTGTATATTTGTTCCATCAAAACCAACTTCATCAATTGATGGGGCAGTGTCAATTTTCCAAAACTCATCAACAAATTCGCCCTTTTTTTAACCGAATCTGCCAATCCAAGGCTGCCTCCAATTACAAAGGAAATTTCTGAAAATCCCTTTACTGTGATATCTTCTAATTTTTTGCTAAATTCTTCTGAAGGAAATTGATTGCCCTCAATGGCTAAAGCGATGACAAAGTCGCGCTCGTTGATTTTAGATAAAATCCGCTCCGCTTCCTTGGCCAATATTTGCTCGTTCTCAGCCTGACTAGCCTTGTCGGGTGTTTTTTCATCTGCTAATTCAAGCAGCTCCAATTTGGTAAACCGACTGAGCCGCTTGCTATACTCAGCAATGCCATCTTTTAAATATTTCTCTTTTAGTTTTCCAACTGTAATCACTTTTATTTTCATATTTCTATTGTAACATATCCACAAACTATCTAACAGATGAAATGGACAATAAGGCAAGGAAATAGGGAGTCTATACACAGAAGAAAAAAGTTATCCACAGCTTGTGGATTGAATTTTGAAAATTTTAAGTTATAATTAAGAAAGGTAGTGTAATCTTTAGAAAATGGATTAAATCTGAAAGGGAAAAAGTCATGAAAAAGTATTTGAAATTTATCATTCTATTCGCCTTTGGGTTTCTAGGAGGAATCAGTGGCTATCTGGTTGCGTCCTCTTTCCAAAATCCCGCAGCTCCACAGCAAGCGGGGTCTGGTGAAACCACCATCAGCAAAGTTCAGTATCAAAATGAGAATTCAACAACCAAGGCTGTGGAAAAAGTACAGGATGCCGTAGTATCTGTCATCAATTACCAGCAGCCTACACCAAATAGCCTCAGCTCTATTTTTGGTACTATTGAAAGCTCCGATGAGCTGGCCGTGGCAGGAGAGGGATCTGGTGTTATATATAAAAAAGATGGCAAGGATGCCTACATTGTCACCAACAATCACGTTATTGCTAATGCTGAAAAAATTGACATTCTCTTAGCATCTGGTGAGAAAGTTAGTGGACAGCTAGTGGGAGCAGACACCTATTCAGATATAGCCGTTATCAAGATCGATGCTGAGAAAGCCCACTCTGTCGCTGAATTTGCCAATTCAGACAGCATTAAGGTCGGAGAAACAGCCATCGCTATCGGTAGTCCTTTAGGTAGTGTTTACGCCAATACCGTCACCCAGGGCATTATTTCCAGCCTTAGCCGGACTGTCACTTCTCAAACAGAGGACGGACAAACCATCTCCACCAATGCAATCCAAACAGATACAGCCATTAACCCAGGTAATTCTGGTGGCCCCCTCATCAATATTCAGGGTCAGGTTATCGGAATCAATTCAAGTAAGATAACTTCCAGTTCTCTGGCCAATAATGGTGGTGTCTCTATAGAAGGTATGGGATTTGCGATTCCTTCAAATGACGCTGTTTCTATTATCAATCAATTGGAAACAAATGGTAAGGTAGTTCGTCCAGCCTTGGGCGTTCACATGGTCGACGTGACCGATCTGTCAACCAGTCAATTAGAAAAAGCAGGTCTGGCAAATACAGATTTAACCTCAGGTGTAGTAGTTGTTTCAACCGAGTCAGGCCTACCAGCTGATGGCAAATTAAAAACCTACGATGTCATTACTGAGATCAATAGTAAGAAAATTGAGAGCAAGAGCGATTTACAGAGTGCCCTTTACAAACAAAAAATTAACGACACGATTACAGTCACCTATTACCGTCAAGGCAAAGAAGAGAAGGTTGACATAAAGTTGACACACTCTACGGACGCCCTTTCTTAATAGTTGGAACAAAAACCTTACTTTACAGCATTGTAAAGTAAGGTTTTTTTTGCTAGAATGTCACTGTATGGAAGAATTAAAAAAGATAGCGATTAAGGATATTCAAACAAATCCTTTTCAGCCACGAAAACATTTTGACCAAGAAAAATTATTGGAACTAGCCCAGTCTATCCGAGAAAATGGAATTATCCAACCGATTATCGTCCGAAAATCCTCTCTCATAGGTTATGAATTATTGGCTGGAGAACGACGTTTACGAGCCAGTCAATTAGCCGGTCTAAAAGAAATTCCAGCCCTTGTAAAGGAATTATCCGATGACCAGCTCATGTTGCAGGCTATTATCGAAAACCTCCAACGGTCGGACTTGAATCCCATTGAAGAAGCAGCATCTTATCAAAAATTGATTGAAAAGGGGCTGACCCACGATGAAATTGCTCAAATTATGGGTAAATCCCGCCCTTATATTTCCAATCTTCTGCGTTTGCTGAGCCTCAGTAACAGGACCATTACCGCCATTGAAACCGGAGAAATCAGCCAGGGGCATGCCCGCCTCTTAATCGGTCTTCCTGAATCGAAACAAGTCTACTGGATAGAGCGTATCCAACAGGAGCAATTAAGTGTTCGTTGGTTGGAAAATGCTTTGAAAAAGAAGAAAAAGCAAGCCCCACCGAAAACAAATCTCTTTTTGAAGGAGCAAGAAACTGAATTACAGAAACTCCTAGGAACCATGGTCACGATTAGACAGCAGAAATCTGGTCAGGGGAAGATTAGCCTATCCTTTGATTCCAACGAAGAATTCGAAAGAATTATCAACACCTTAAAAAAATTGTGTGACTAATAAAAATAATCCCCCTACTTATAAACAGGAATAAATAGTGGAAAAAGCCGATTTTATCGTGATAAATTTACTTATTCACATCTTGTGGATAAGTGATATAAACAGTGTGGAAAAATATTTATTCTTGTGGAAAACTTTTTCCTTTTATGGTAAACTTAGAATAAGCACTTTTTAGGAAGGGAGGCTTCAAATGGACAAGGAACAAGAATTTTGGAATCGATTTATTGAACTAGCCCAGTCCAGTCTTTCCAATTCTGTCTACGAGCTACTGGTTGAAGAAGCGCGCCTGATTGAATTGCAGGATGGCGTTGCAACAATTTTTCTCGCTGGAACTAGCGACAGTATACTGGCCAGTAAGAAAAAATTGTGGAAACAAAATATTGAAGAACTGATACTGATTGCTGGTTTAGAAGTGTTGGGTGAGCAAATTTCCGTCACCTACCATACCTATCAATCTGTATCAGAACCAAAATCTGACAAGGCCTATAAAGCTGATAAGGTCGTTACAACACCAGCAGAAGCAGATACTCCAGCTCCGATAGGCAAGCCCAGCAAATCCAGTTTTCTTCCGATTCAATCAGGCATCCAGCCCCAATACACCTTTGATAACTTTGTCCAAGGTGGTAGTAATATGATGGCCAAATCTGCTGCTCTAGCTGTAGCTCATTCACCTGGACAGCTCTACAATCCTCTCTTTATCTGGGGAGGACCTGGTCTTGGGAAAACTCACTTGCTCAACGGAATTGGTAACCAAGTCCTGGGAGACAATCCACACGCGCGTGTTCAATATGTCACATCTGAATCCTTCCTTAACGAATTTGTCAACTATCTCACCAAAAAAGAACTGGACATGGAAGAATTTAAGGAGCACTATAGAAATCTTGACCTGTTGCTCATTGATGACATCCAGCTCTTAAAGGGGAAGGCTTCAACACAGGAAGAATTCTTCCACACCTTTGATGCTCTCTTGAGCCAAGGAAAACAGATTGTCCTAACCAGCGATCGAAATCCAGATAGCCTGGATAATTTGGAAGACCGCCTGGTATCCCGCTTTAGTTGGGGAGCTACCTGCCAGATTTATCCACCAGATATCGAAACGCGCGAGGCCATCCTCAGAACAAAGTGTGCCACCTATCCATTTGAATTTCCAAATGATACACTGACCTATCTAGCAGGCCAAATCCAGTCCAATGTCAGAAATTTAGAAGGTATTCTCAAAGATATCAGCCTCCTGGCTGGAATGAGAAATTTGACCACTATCACCGTCGACATTGCAGCTGAGGCCATCCGAGGACGCAATCAGGCAGCACCAAAAAATTCTGTTATCCCAATTGAAACCATCCAGACTGAGGTCGGAAAATTCTACGGCGTTAGCCTCAAGGAAATAAAGGGAAGCAAGAGATTGCAAAATATTGTCCTAGCCCGTCAGGTAGCCATGTATCTAGCAAGGGAAATGACGGACAACTCCCTTCCAAAAATTGGCAAGGCCTTCGGTAATCGAGACCACACAACTGTCATGCATGCCTATAAAAAAATAAGGGACATGCTCAAGAATAACGAAAGCTTCCTGATTGAAATTACAAATATCAAAAATAAGATCATGTAATCCCATACTTGTGCGCAGTTTTCCACAAGTTGTAAACAAGCCTTTTTTCCTATTCTGATGCGCTTGCTTACACTTTTCCACAGAATGAACAGGCTCTACTACTATTACTAACCCTTATTATATATAAATAAAGGAGAATCCATGATTCAATTTTCCATTAACAAAACTATTTTCCTACAAGCATTAAATATTACCAAACGTGCTATCAGTACCAAGAATGCTATTCCTATTTTATCGACTGTTAAAATTGCTGTTAATACGGAAGGTATTACCCTGATTGGTTCTAATGGTCAAATTTCTATCGAACACTTTATTTCTGTTCAAGATGAAAATGCTGGTCTTTTGATTAGCTCAACCGGAGCTATCCTTCTGGAAGCAGCTTTCTTTATCAACGTAGTTTCTAGCATGCCTGATTTAGTTCTTGATTTTAATGAAATCGAACAAAAGCAGATTGTCTTGACTAGTGGTAAATCTGAAATTACCCTCAAAGGAAAAGAAGCTGAGCAATACCCACGCTTGCAAGAAGTGCCAACTTCAAAACCTCTGGTATTGGAAACAAAAGTCCTTAAGCAAACCATCAACGAAACAGCCTTCGCCGCCTCAACTCAGGAAAGTCGTCCAATCCTAACTGGTGTGCACTTTGTGCTAACAGATAATAAACAGCTCAAAACAGTGGCGACCGACTCCCACCGTCTCAGCCAGCGTAAATTGGTCTTGGAGACTGCAGGAGATGACTTCAATGTGGTCATCCCAAGCCGTTCTCTCCGCGAATTTACGGCCGTATTTACCGATGAAATTGAAAAGGTAGAGGTTTTCTTCTCCAACAACCAAATCCTCTTCAGAAGCGAGTATATTAGTTTCTATACCCGTCTTTTGGAAGGGACCTATCCAGATACCGACCGTCTCATTCCAAAAGAATTTAAGACGACAGCTGTTTTTGATACCACCCACCTCCGTCAGTCTATGGAGCGTGCCCGTCTCTTGTCCAATGCTACTCAGAATGGAACGGTGAAATTGGAAATTACCAAGGGTATTGTCTCAGCCCATGTCAATTCTCCAGAAGTAGGTCGCGTCAATGAAGAAATCGATACCTTGGATGTTTCAGGTGAGGATCTGGTGATCAGCTTCAACCCAACTTATCTTATTGAAGCCCTCAAAGCGACCAACAGTGAGCAGGTGAAGGTGAGCTTTATTTCCAACGTTCGTCCATTTACTCTGGTGCCAAACAGTGAGGATGACGATTTTATCCAATTGGTAACCCCTGTTCGTACCAACTAATAACAGTAAAATCGGCCATTGAGCCGTTTTTATGTTATACTAAAATTACCTATGATTGTACACATTTTAGCAAATCCAAATGCTGGCAGTCATTCTGCAGAAAGTATAATAGACCAGCTTAAAAAAACTTATCCACAAGTAGACTTTAAGACCTATCTGACCCAGGGTAAGCATGATGAGAAAGTTCAGATTCAAAAGATTTTAGAAGACTATGGAGACGGGGATAGACTGCTCATTTTAGGTGGAGACGGTACGCTATCTAAAAGCCTGACGGATTGGCCAAGCCAACTACCTTTTGCTTATTATCCGACAGGTTCGGGCAATGATTTCGCCAAATCAATGAAAATCAGAGAGATAGATACTGTCCTAACTGCCCTCTTGACAGAAAAAACGCAGTCTATTTGTGTTTTGAAGACGTCCTTTGGGATTATTGTCAATAGTATGGATGCTGGTTTTGCTGCCCAGGTGATTGCACGCTCAGAATCCTCTAAGCTCAAAAACTGGCTTAAGCGCGTGAAAGTTGGTAAATTGACCTATCTGATAATGGCTATCAGAAGTCTTTTAGATGTGCAGTCCTTGACAGTGGACGCGACCATTGATGGCCAGGAACAACAGTTGAAGAATCTCTTTTTCCTGTCTCTTGCCAACAATACCTACTTTGGCGGTGGTATCATGATTTGGCCGGAAGCCTCTGCTCATGAGCAGAAAATCGATCTGGTTTATATTGAAAACAGCCCAATTCATAGACGGGTGCTGGCCTTGCTTGATTTGGTCCTTAAGCGTCATAAGAAATCCAAATATATCAAACATCTCCAGTGCCAAACTATTTCTATCAAAACTAGTCAGCAAATCCTATTTCAAACGGATGGTGAAATGCTGGCGGGGACAGAGTTTGCATTGACTTGCCAAGAAAGAAAAATCTATCTATAAGGAGTTACCATGTATCAATTAGGAACATTTGTCGAAATGAAAAAGCCTCATGCCTGTGTCATCAAATCGACTGGCAAAAAAGCCAATAAGTGGGAAGTCATTCGTTTAGGTGCAGATATTAAAATCCGTTGCAGCAACTGTGACCATGTGGTCATGATGAGCCGGCATGATTTTGAGCGGAAAATGAAGAAAGTTCTTGATAGCGAGTCCTAGTTGACAGTTTGCAACTGCTGGTTGCGAAAATTTCTGAAGTGTTGCTAGTCAGCTACTCATGTCTAAGTTATACTAATCTTAGAAATCAGGAGGAATCTATCATGACTCAATTAGCCCAACAAATTCGAGCTTTACGCACAGCTAGGAATTTATCCCAAGATGGATTGTCAGAAAAACTCTATATTTCCCGTCAGGCTATTTCCAAATGGGAAAATGGTGAAGCAACGCCAGATATTGATAAACTGGTCCAGCTGGCAGAAATTTTTGATGTCAGTCTAGACTATCTGGTTTTAGGAAAAGAACCTGAGAACAATACCAAGGAAACAGGAACATATCAAACAGCAGAGCAAAAAATGGATATTTGGCAATTTATTGCTGGCTATTGGTGGATAGTGCTCTCTATTTTGGGATATTTATCTTGGTTTCTACCTCATATTTTGCCATCTATTTTTGGATGATACAAAGCTTGTTGATTCGCAAGCTTTTTTTCAAATTTTCTGCTATAATAGTCATGATTGAATTTTTAATTGGAGAGTAAAAAAACATGGCTTTAACAGCAGGTATCGTCGGTTTGCCAAACGTTGGTAAATCAACCTTATTTAACGCAATTACCAAAGCAGGAGCAGAGGCTGCCAACTACCCTTTCGCGACCATTGATCCAAACGTGGGAATGGTAGAGGTGCCAGATGAGCGCTTGACCAAGTTGACAGAGTTGATTACACCAAAGAAAACCGTGCCGACCACCTTTGAATTTACAGACATTGCCGGTATCGTAAAAGGTGCCTCAAAAGGGGAAGGTTTGGGAAATAAATTCTTGGCCAATATCCGCGAGGTGGATGCCATTGTTCACGTGGTTCGTGCCTTTGACGATGAAAATGTCATGCGGGAGCAGGGGCGTGAAGATGCCTTCGTTGATCCGCTTGCTGATATTGATACGATTAACCTAGAATTGATTTTGGCTGACTTGGAGAGTATCAACAAACGCTATGCGCGTGTGGAGAAGATGGCTCGTACCCAGAAAGACAAGGATTCTGTGGCAGAATTTGCCGTTCTCGAAAAAATCAAGCCCGTCTTGGAAGATGGTAAATCAGCTCGTACAGTAGCTTTTACAGACGAAGAGCAAAAAATTGTCAAGCAGCTTTTCCTCTTGACCACCAAGCCAGTCCTTTATGTAGCTAACGTTGATGAGGACAAGGTCGCTGACCCAGACGGCATCGAGTATGTTCAACAAATCCGCGATTTCGCAGCGACAGAGAATGCAGAAGTGGTAGTCATTTCAGCGCGTGCCGAAGAAGAAATTTCGGAACTCGACGACGAGGACAAGGCAGAATTCTTGGAGGCAATCGGTTTGACTGAGTCTGGTGTTGACAAACTGACTCGTGCAGCTTATCATTTACTTGGTCTTGGTACTTACTTTACAGCAGGTGAAAAAGAAGTCCGTGCTTGGACCTTCAAGCGAGGTATCAAGGCGCCTCAAGCGGCCGGTATCATCCACTCAGACTTTGAAAAAGGATTTATCCGCGCTGTAACAATGTCCTATGATGATTTGATGCACTACGGCTCTGAGAAGGCTGTTAAAGAGGCTGGACGCCTTCGTGAAGAAGGTAAGGAGTACGTGGTCCAGGATGGGGACATCATGGAGTTCCGCTTCAATGTCTGATGCCTAACATTCGCTTATTCGTTGTTATCTCGTCTTGTCGTACTATCAGTACTGCCTGTGACTTTGATGCCTAGACTAAGCAAATGTTTAGCAATCAAAAAACAACTATAAAAATAGTAGGTTGGAAAGACTTCCAACCCTTTTGGTGTTTAAGGAGAAAAAATGACACGATTGATAATAGGTCTAGGCAATCCCGGTGACCGCTATTTTGAAACCAAGCACAATGTCGGCTTTATGCTGATTGATAAGATTGCAGCGCGTGAAAATGTGGCTTTTACGCACGATAAGATTTTCCAAGCAGACCTTGCAACGACCTTTATTGACGGAGAGAAGATTTTTCTGGTCAAGCCGACGACCTTTATGAATGAATCGGGCAAGGCAGTGCATGCGCTGCTGACCTACTACGGACTGGATGAGACTGATATTCTGGTGGCCTATGATGATTTGGACATGACTGTTGGAAAAATCCGTTTCCGTCAAAAAGGCTCTGCCGGTGGCCACAATGGTATTAAGTCTATCATCAAGTATCTAGGAACAGATCAATTTGACCGCATCAAGATTGGCATCGGTCGTCCCAAAGGCAAGATGAGTGTGGTTCATCATGTTTTATCTGGATTTGATACGGAGGACCGCATTGACATTGACCTAGCTCTTGAAAAACTTGACAAAGCTGTCAACTTCTATTTACAGGAAGATGACTTTGATACTATCATGAGAAAGTTTAACGGCTAATGAACATCCTGGATTTATTACACCAAAATAAGCAAATCAATCAGTGGCAGGCAGGACTAAATAAATCCACTCGCCAACTCATCCTAGGACTATCAGGAACCAGCAAGTCCTTGGTCATGGCATCTGCCTTTGATAGCTTGGCAGAAAAGATTTTAATTGTGACGGCGACCCAAAATGAGGCCGAGCGCTTGGCAACAGACTTATCAGCTATTATTGGTAGTGACTATGTTTACAACTTCTTTACAGATGACAGTCCTGTTGCCGAGTTTGTTTTTGCCTCCAAAGAGCGAACCCAGTCTCGAATTGATAGTTTGAATTTCCTACAAGACAAGACTTCATCAGGGTTTCTGGTAGCTAGTATGGCTGCCTGCCGTGTTTTGCTACCTAGTCCTTCTGCCTATCAATCTGCTAGATTAGAACTTTCAGTTGGTCAGGAAATGGAAGTTGACACCCTTGTCAAGTCACTTGTCAATACAGGTTATAAGAAGGTTTCTCGTGTCTTGACCCAGGGAGAATTTAGCCAGCGAGGAGACATCTTAGATATTTATGATATGCAGGCTGAGCATCCTTATCGTCTAGAGTTTTTCGGTGATGAAATAGACGGCATCCGAAATTTTGACGTCGATAGCCAGAAGTCTCTAGAAAATTGTGAACAGATTTCCGTTTCACCAGCATCAGAAATGATTGTGACAGAAGAGGACTACCAACGAGCTATTCCTATCATTCAGAAAATGATTGAGCGTTCCAATCAGGAAGAACAGATTTCCTATCTCAAGGAAGTCTTGGCAGACATGCAGTCTTCCTACCGTCATCCGGATCTCAGAAAATTCCTGTCCTTCTTATATGAGGATAGCTGGACTATTTTGGATTATCTTCCAAAAGGTTCACCTATTTTTCTAGATGATTTCCATAAAATTTCTGATAAACAGGCCCAGTTTGAGAAAGAAGTTGCGGATGTCTTGACACAGGATTTACAGAATGGTAAATCAGTGTCAAGTTTGAATTACTTCGCGTCAACCTATGCTGATTTGAGAAAATACAAGCCAGCCACCTTCTTTTCTAGTTTCCAGAAAGGTCTGGGCAATGTCAAGTTTGACGGACTTTACCAATTTACCCAGCATCCCATGCAGGAATTTTTCCACCAAATTCCGCTTTTAAAAGACGAGCTAGCTCGTTATGCCAAATCAAACAATACGGTCATTATCCAGGCTTCTTCTGAAACAAGTTTACAAGCTTTACAGAAATCTTTACAGGAATACGAGATTCATTTACCAGTCCATTCAGCATCACAATTAGTCGCTGGGCAGCAGCAAATCACCGTCGCTCAGCTGTCAGCTGGTTTTCATCTTATGGATGAAAAGCTGGTTGTCATCACTGAAAAGGAAATTTTTAATAAGAAAATCAAGCGCAAAATCCGCAGGACAAACATGTCCAATGCGGAGCGGATTAAGGATTATAGTGAGCTTTCAGTAGGAGATTATGTAGTCCACCATGTTCACGGAATCGGTCAGTATTTAGGGATTGAAACCATTGAAATATCGGGTGTTCACAGGGACTATGTTACTGTGCAATATCAGAATGCTGACCGCATTTCCATTCCAGTAGAGCAGATTGACCTCCTGTCCAAATACCTGGCATCAGACGGCAAGGCACCTAAGGTCAATAAGCTAAACGACGGTCGTTTCCAAAAGACCAAGCAGAAGGTGCAAAAGCAGGTTGAAGACATTGCGGATGATTTGATTAAGCTCTATGCAGAGCGCAGTCAGCTCAAAGGTTTTGCCTTTTCACCTGATGATGCCAGTCAAGAAGAGTTTGACAACTACTTTACACATGTGGAAACCGATGATCAACTTCGCTCGATTGACGAAATCAAAAAGGATATGCAGAAGGATTCGCCCATGGATCGGCTCTTGGTCGGGGATGTTGGATTTGGTAAGACAGAAGTAGCCATGCGGGCAGCCTTTAAGGCGGTCAATGATGGCAAACAGGTTGCAATTTTAGTTCCGACAACGGTCCTAGCCCAGCAACATTTTGCAAATTTCCAAGAGCGCTTTGCTGAGTTTCCTGTCAATGTTGATGTGATGAGCCGATTCAAGACCAAGGCAGAGCAGGAGAAAACGCTGGAGAAGCTCAAAAAAGGTCAGGTGGATATTATCATTGGTACTCATCGCTTGCTCTCCAAAGATGTGATCTTTTCCGATTTAGGTTTACTGGTCATTGACGAGGAACAGCGCTTTGGTGTCAAGCACAAGGAACGCCTTAAAGAGCTGAAAAAGAAAATCGATGTCCTTACCTTGACTGCAACTCCTATACCTCGGACCCTGCAAATGTCCATGCTTGGAATTCGTGATTTGTCTGTTATTGAAACACCGCCAACTAATCGCTATCCTGTCCAAACCTATGTCATGGAAACTAATCCAACAGTCATTCGCGATGCCATTATCCGTGAATTAGACCGTGACGGACAGGTTTACTATCTTTACAATAAAGTTGACACCATTGAGCAAAAAGTTTCAGAGCTGAAAGAGTTGGTTCCAGAGGCCAGCATCGGTTATGTTCACGGACAAATGTCTGAAATTCAACTGGAAAATACCCTATATGCCTTTGTGGAAGGGGAGTACGATGTTCTCGTTACGACTACCATTATTGAAACAGGGGTTGATATTCCAAATGCCAATACCCTCTTTATTGAAAATGCTGACCATATGGGACTGTCAACCCTCTATCAACTTCGTGGTCGTGTCGGCCGTTCCAATCGTATCGCCTATGCCTATCTCATGTATCGGCCTGACAAGTCCTTAACAGAAGTGGCTGAAAAACGCCTAGAAGCCATCAAAGGCTTTACAGAACTGGGGTCTGGCTTCAAGATTGCTATGCAGGACCTGTCCATCCGCGGTGCGGGAAATATTCTCGGTGCAGCCCAGTCTGGCTTTATTGACTCAGTCGGCTATGAAATGTACTCTCAGCTTTTGGAGCAGGCCATTCTTGAAAAGCAAGGTAAAGCTGGCCAGCGTCAGAAGAGTAATACTGAAATCAATTTGCAGATTGATGCCTATTTACCGAGTGAATACATTTCAGACCAGCGTCAAAAAATCGAGATTTACAAGCGGATCAAGAACATTGACAGCCGTGTAAACTATCAAGAATTGCAGGAAGAGTTGGTCGATCGCTTCGGAGACTATCCGGATGTTGTAGCTTATTTGCTAGAAATTGGTCTCCTCAAATCTTATCTGGACCAGGTTTTCTGTCATAGTGTCCTTAGAAAGAAACAGCAGATTACAATTTCCTTTGAGCCCATGGCTGGTCAAATTTTCCTGACCCAGGATTATTTCCAGGCCCTATCAGTGACCAATCTCAAGGTCCAAATTGCAGAGAATCGGGGCAGTTTAGAAGTGATTTTTACCCTTCAAAAACAGAAGGATTATGAAATCTTGGAGGAATTGATCCAATTCGCAGAAAAATTGGCCCAAATTAAGTTAAGTAAAGGTTGATTGTGCCGAACGGTTTATTTCATTAGAATGCATCAATTCTCATTTTCTTCGCAGGAGCAGTCATTTCAGCATTCATATTTTGGTGAGAGAGTTTCCAAACTCTCTTTTTACATTTTGGTAACAAAGTTATCCTATTCTACCAAAACCTTTAAAAAATGATATAATATTTAGTTGAGGTAATTCAAATGAGACTAGATAAATATTTAAAAGTATCCCGTATTATCAAGCGCCGGACAGTTGCAAAAGAAGTGGCAGACAAGGGCCGTATCAAAATCAACGGCATTTTGGCAAAGTCTTCAACGGATGTCAAAATCAATGATCAAATCGAAATCCAATTTGGAAACAAACTCTTGACAGTCAAGGTCTTGGAAATGAAAGACTCGACCAAGAAAGAAGACGCCCTTAAAATGTACGAAATCGTTAGCGAAAAAAGGATAGAAGCAGATGAAAAAATCTAAGGTTCTTCAAATCAGCAATCGTTTCATTGATGCTGAGAAGGAAAGATTTCACCGCAAAGAGCTAGAAAAACAGCAAAAAAACCGTTTTTTAGCGACAGTTATTGTCTTGGTGATTTTTCTCTTTATGTTGCCAACCTATAATCTAGTGGCTAGTCATCAGAAATTGAAGCAAAATGAAGCCAAACTAGTTGAATTGGAAAATCAGTACAAAGACCTTTCTCGTGAGAAGGAACTTCGTGACGCCCTAGTCAAAAAATTGCAGGATGAAGAATATGCTGCAAAATATGTCCGCGCCAAGTATCAGTTTTCAAAAGATGGCGAGTTTATCTACAATATTCCAGGATTGTTGCCCCAATGACAGAAGATTTATTAAAAAATGTTGAGTTATTTTTGTCCTATTCCGATGACAAATTAGAAGAACTCACTGAAAAAAATCAACAGCTAAAAGTGTCTGTTGATCCACAACAAGAAATTTCCAAATAGAAAGAATGGAGAATGAAGGAAAAATTAGTCATACTCCTCTTGCCAATTTTATTTTCTGCAACCATTGTGGACAGCACAGAAGTCCCCTTTGAAATCACGCAAGAAGAGTACGTAACTTTCAATCAAAAAGAATACCAACCCATCTTTCATAGCCTACCTAGCAACCCGATTTCCCTGACAGAACTCCATGTGTTTAAGGATATGGACCTGACCCACTATAGTCACAAGATAGGGCCTGATTCCAGTTTGGAACTAGCAGGTTTAGAGGTAAATAACCACCACCAGCAGGTATTCACACTATCGGATGGCACCTATGTTTTGGCTAGTCAAGACCAAGTAGCAGATGACAGGATTTTAAACCAGGTAGGTCTTGAACAGACCTATTGGACCAAGGAGAATACTCGAATTTTAACTAGTCCTGTTTCTACAAAGCAGGATGAAAAAGAAAGTACTCTTCCTCCTTATCAGCCTGTTCAGGTTGACACACTCGTGGAGACACCGAGAGGTCAGTTTGTTCAGATTGTCGGCAAGGGCTGGGCTCTACTTGACCACTTGTCAACCCAAGATAATAGGATGGAAGGAGTTCAAAAACTCCTAGACACAAAATACAACAAAGACAACTACTCTATATATGTCAAGCAAGTGTCAAGTCAGTTAGAAGCAGGTATCAATCAGGATAAGATTCTATATGCAGCCAGTGTTTCTAAGCTTCCTACACTCTATTATGCCCAAAAACAAATTGATTTAGGGCGTTTTAAATTGACAGATAAGGTCAAGTATGTAAAGGAGACAGAGGGCTTTGATGGAGCCTATGACCCTGCAGGCAGTGGATCCATCAGCAAGCGAGTTGACAATAAAGAATACCAAGTTGACGACCTGCTCAACCGTATCGCCAAAGAGTCTGACAATGTCGCAAGCAATATTGTCGGCTACTACCTGGCTGACAAGTTTAATCAGCAGTTTTACGATGACATCACCTCTATCACTGGTCAAAAATGGGACATGGTTACACGTGAAACATCTCCAAAAGTAGCTGGACTAATGATGGAAGCTATTTACCATCAGGGTGGGTTCGTACTTGATAGTCTCAAGGAAACCAGGTTCGATGACCAGCGCATTCCCAAGGACATTCCGGTTCCGGTGGCCCATAAGATAGGTGACGCCTATGATTTCAGGCACGACGTTGCTCTTGTCTACACAGACTCACCCTTCATCTTGTCCATCTTCACGGACAAGGCAAGCTACGACGACATTTCACAAATTGCCAAGGATATTTACGAGATTTTGAAGTAATGAAAGAAAGATTTATAAAAGTGACACGCCAAGGTCACTTTTTTGATAAACACAGAAAAGTTTTGGTGGCTGTATCCGGTGGACTGGATTCCCTGACACTTTTGCAGCTCCTATACGACAGCAGGGAGAAGCTAGATATCGAACTAGGCATAGCACATATCAACCACCAGCAACGACCAGAATCCCAGGAAGAGGAGCGCTATATCAAAGAATTAGCGACTCAACTACGACTTCCTGTTTATATTTCACATTTTCAAGGAGCTTTCTCGGAAAATGCTGCGCGGAAATGGCGCTATGACTTTTTCAAACAAGTCATGGACCAGAAAGGCTATACTGCTCTGGTCACGGGGCATCATGCGGACGACCAGGCTGAGACAGTTTTCATGCGGATTCTCCGTGGCAATCGACTGCGTCACATCTCAGCCATTCAGCCAGTCCAAGACTTCGGACCTGGCCAGCTGATTCGTCCCTTGCTGACCTTTCAAAAATCTGATTTTCCAGCAACAGTTCATTTTGAAGATTCTAGCAATACCAGTCCAGCTTATTTACGAAACCGTATCCGAAATACCTATTTGCCACAATTGAGACAGGAAAATCCTCAGCTGGATAAGAATCTCCTCCAGTTAGCATCCGAAAGCCAACAGTTGGTCCAAGCCCTGCGTGATTTGACCAAAGATGTAGAAATCACCAACCTCCAGCATTTTCAGCAGCAAACCCAGGCTGTACAAAGTTTTATTCTGGAAGAATATTTAGAACAATTCCCAGACCTTCAATTGACAGCTGCTCAGTTTGACCAAGTCCTCCATATTTTACGATCCAAGGCCAATTATCGTCACAGCCTAAAAAACGGCTACCAATTAGAAAAAGATTATCATCAGTTTTGCATCAGCAAAATCCAACCTCAGACGGATGAAGCACTAGCTCCCCTTGTGATAGAATCAGACGGTATCTTCACTTATGGGGACTACCTATTTTCCCTCAATCAACCACTGGAAGATGCCCAACAAATCCTTTATCTGCAACCAGATAGCCCCATTACCTTACGCAGCAGACAGGCAGGAGACAGCATTCTCATAAATGGTGTTCAGAAGAAACTCCGTCGCTGGTTTATTGACCAAAAAATTCCTCAGCAAGTACGACAAGAAGTCATAGTTGTCCAACAGGCTGAAAAAATTTATGGAATTGCCAATCTGCTTATCACTGATTTGAGTAAATCTGCAAAAAATGGTATAATGAAAGCTATCTTATATATCAAACAGAAAGAGTAAAACATTATGTTGGATAATGATATTAAAAAAGTTCTCGTTTCAGAAGAAGAAATCATTGCGAAAAGCAAAGAGTTAGGTCAAATCTTGGCCCAGGATTATGCAGACAAAAATCCTCTTCTTGTGGGTATTTTGAAAGGATCTATTCCTTTCATGGCTGAATTGATGAAGCATATCGATGCCCACGTAGAGACAGACTACATGGTCGTTTCTAGCTACCACGGTGGTACAGAAAGTAGCGGTACCGTAAAAATCATCAAGGATTTGGACAATAGCGTCGCTGGTCGTCACATTATCTTTGTAGAGGACATTATTGATACTGGCCGTACCCTGAAAGAACTCAAGGAGCTTTTTGCCCTCCGTCAAGCAGCTTCTATAAAAATTGCAACTCTTTTGGATAAACCAGAAGGCCGTGTTGTTGAAATTGAGCCAGACTATACCTGCTTCACTATTCCAAATGAGTTTGTAGTCGGTTTTGGTCTAGATTACAACGAAAATTACCGTAATCTTCCTTATGTTGGAGTACTGAAAGAGGAAGTTTATACAAAATAGAAAAGGTTTCCTACTATTATTATGAACAATCAACCAAATAAAGGATTTATAAAAAATCCTTTTCTCATTATTCTTGTCATTGCGACTCTTTTGACAGCCTTCCAATTTTTTAACGCTGGCAAACAAGTAACAGTGCAAGAAATTCCCTATTCTCAAGTCATTACCGAGCTTAAAAATGATAATGTATCAGAACTAACCTACCAGCCTGATTCAAGCGTTATCGAAATTACAGGTAAGTACAAAAAGGAACAAACAGCCAAAGACGAGCTAGCCTCTTCTATTAAATTGTTCCAAGTTTCAGAGACAATCAAGTACAAAAACTTCAAATCTCTGATTTTACCTTCCGAGACAAATCTATCAGAACTTCAAACCCTGGCCAATGAAAAAGGGATTAAAGTTACGATAAAGCCTGAAAGCTCCAATAGTCTCTGGTTTAGCATTATCCTCAACTTCCTTCCCTTGATTATTTTCGGTGGATTCTTCTTCATGATGATGAATCAAGGAGGCGGAGGTGCCCGAGGCGCTATGAACTTCGGTCGTAACAAGGCCAGAGCCTTTGAAAAGAACAATGTCAAGGTCCGCTTCTCAGACGTAGCAGGTGCGGAAGAAGAAAAGCAAGAGTTGGTCGAAGTTGTTGAGTTTCTGAAAGATCCAAAACGATTTACCAAACTCGGTGCCCGTATTCCAGCAGGTGTCCTCTTGGAAGGGCCTCCAGGGACTGGTAAAACCCTTCTTGCCAAGGCAGTAGCCGGCGAAGCAGGTGTCCCATTCTTCTCGATTTCTGGTTCAGACTTCGTTGAAATGTTTGTCGGTGTCGGTGCCAGCCGTGTTCGTTCCCTCTTTGAAGACGCTAAAAAAGCAGCTCCAGCCATCATTTTCATCGACGAGATTGATGCTGTCGGTCGCCAACGTGGTGTCGGCATGGGCGGTGGTAACGATGAGCGTGAGCAGACCCTCAACCAACTCCTGATTGAAATGGATGGTTTTGAAGGAAATGAAGGCATTATCGTTATTGCAGCTACAAACCGTAGTGATGTTTTAGACCCAGCTCTTCTTCGTCCAGGTCGTTTTGACCGCAAGGTCTTGGTTGGTCGTCCAGATGTCAAGGGCCGCGAAGCTATTCTCAAGGTGCACGCCAAGAATAAACCGCTGGCTGATGATGTTGATTTGAAATTGGTTGCCCAACAAACACCAGGTTTCGTCGGAGCCGATTTGGAAAATGTCCTCAACGAAGCTGCTCTTGTTGCAGCTCGACGCAATAAAACCGTTATCGACGCTTCGGATATTGACGAGGCGGAAGACCGGGTTATCGCCGGACCTTCTAAGAAAGACCGTCAGATTTCAGCTAAAGAGCGTGAAATCGTTGCCTACCATGAGGCAGGTCATACAATTGTCGGCCTTGTCCTATCAAATGCACGTGAAGTTCACAAGGTTACTATTGTCCCTCGCGGTCGCGCTGGTGGTTATATGATTGCCCTTCCTAAAGAAGATCAAATGCTTCTATCTAAGGAAGACATGAAAGAGCAATTGGCAGGACTCATGGGTGGTCGTGTGGCTGAGGAAATTATCTTCAATACACAGACGACTGGTGCATCCAATGACTTTGAACAAGCAACGCAAATGGCGCGTGCTATGGTTGCTGAATATGGTATGAGTGAAAAAATGGGACCAATGCAGTACGAAGGTAGCCATGCTATGTTCGGTGCCCAAACTACTCAAAAATACATTTCTGAACAAACTGCTTACGAACTGGACACAGAAGTACGTAATCTCCTGACAGAAGCCCATAACAAGGCAGCTGAAATCATCCAGGACAACCGTGAAAAACACCAGTTGATTGCAGAAGCCCTACTCAAGTATGAAACATTGGACAGCGTTCAAATCAAATCGCTCTATGAAAAAGGCAAAATGCCTGAAAAAACAGAGCACGATGAAGAAGATGTCCACCCCCTTTCATACGATGAAATCAAAGAAAAAATGAAATAATTCAAGAGAGAAATCGCAAGGTTTCTCTTTTTTTCTCCTTATAAATACGAATAAATAAGATAGAGGACCATGTCCCACATTATCAACCTTGAACTTTTTAATAAAAACTGCTAAAATATAAGTAGAAAATAGTTTGGAATGTTCAAGGAATTCTATACTGTAAGGAGAAAACCTATGCGACATACCAGACTCAAACCCACCTACGACACCGTAGCAAAAAAAATCTTCCAAAATAAGGAAGTTACCAAGCACTTTATAGCAGATATATTAGACCTACCTGTTAAATCCGTAGAATTACTAGACGGTCACCAGATTCGCCTACCACAGGACGGACTGCCGAGAGGATTTTATACCGTCACAGATATCTTGGTTGAGCTGGATGACGGCACGCAAGTCATCATTGAAATCCAGATTGTCAAGCAACGGTCCTTTGTGAATCGGCTATGGACCTATATTTGTAGCCAGGTGCATGATAATTTTGAAAATATCCGCAAGGAGTTTCAGGAGACACATTTGATCCATGAACGGCTTTATCCAGTCTACGGTATCGCCCTTTTGGAGAAAAATTATTTCCCAGACGATAAGGCCTTTCATATCTTCTCCATTCGAGAAGAAACCACTAATCAAGAACTAACCATCAAGCTAAAGGATAGTCCCAAGGACCACAGCTTGCTCAAAATGGCTTTTCTAGAGTTGGACAAATACCAGCCCGAAACTTTCGATAAAAACCAGCTTAAGAAATGGTTTGAATTTTTCGGGAACCGAGAATTTACAGCTCCTCTAGATAAAATCATCCACCAAGCCGAGCATGCCCTGGACTTCGCTAGCTGGAGTAAGGAGGAACAAGCCATGTTCAATGACGAATTAGACATTCTAGAAGTTAATTATAGTAGAATCTACTGGGCAAGAGAAGAAGGTCGCGAAGAAGGTCGTGAAGAAGGTCGCGAAGAAGGCAGAGAAGAAGGTCGTGAAGAAGGCAGAGAAGAAGGTCGTGAAGAAGGTCAACTTCAAGCCAGCTACTCGATAGCACGCAATTTATTGTCAGCCAACCTACCCCCAGAGCTTATTGCCCAAAGTACGGGTCTTTCCCTGTCCCAAATTCACGAGCTCCAAGGCGAGCTACTAACCAATAGTTGAGGAACAAGCCATGTTCAATGACGAACTAGATATTCTAGAAGTTAATTATAGTAGAATCTATTGGGCAAGAGAAGAAGGTCGTGAAGAAGGTAGAGAAGAAGGTCAACTTCAAGCCAGCTACTCGATAGCACGCAATTTATTGTCAGCCAACCTATCCCCAGAGCTCATTGCCCAAAGTACGGGTCTTTCCCTGTCCCAAATTCACGAGCTCCAAGGCGAGCTACTAACCAATAGTTGAGGAACAAGTCATGTTTAACGACGAACTAGATATTCTAGAAGTCAATTACAGCAGATTAAATGAAGCGAGTGAAGAAGGTCAACTTCAAGCCAGCTACTCAATAGCGCGCAACATGCTTACTAAGCACATGTCGGACGAGGATATAGCAGAATTGACAGCACTCCCCCTCACAACCATCGCCCAGCTCCGCAGTCAATTAGAAATCGGAGCTTAATCAAGAACAATTATAAAGCCAAAAGATAATTTAAGATAAGATAATAGTCTTTCTTTTTAGTAAGGTAAATCACTCAATATAGTTGTCATAGTTACACCCTATCCATTCATATCAAATAATCACAAATAACTTTTTTAAAAAAATCCTTAAATTTTTCTAAAAAACTCTTGACATAGATAAAAAATCAGCTTATAATATAGGTATCTGCAGTAGCAGTAATAAAATAAAAGAAAAACATAAGGAGTTTTTATCATGAAAAAAACATTCGTAACTTTGGCTACAGTTGCAGCATTGGTTGCAGCAGCAGCTCCAGCAGCTACTACATTGGCAAATGGTCCATTCAGCCCTGTTACTACAACTGTTGACGCAAAAGCAGCACAAATCAGCCGTGAGTACCAAATTCAACTTGGTAAAGTTGAATTGTTGCAAGCTGAAGATGCTCGTGTTTGGGAAGAATTGGCAGCAGCTCAAAGCTCACTTGTTAACGCTGAAAATGCCGTTGCAGCAGGTGAAGCTCAATTTGCAGCAGCTAAAGATTTCGCTGATAACTTGATCCAACAAGCTAAACAAGGTTCATATGCTACTCCAGAAGCAGCAACAGCAGCATTGAAACAAGCTGAAGTTGATGGTTCAGTTAACTTGAAACTAGCTGGAGATGCTCTTGATGCAGCAAAAGCTAACCTTGCTAGCGAACAAGCACGTGTAGCTACTCTTCAAGCATCAGCTAATGCTTCTCGTGCTGCACTTACAGAAGCACAAGCAAAATTGGCAGAACTTGCAGGAGCTTTGACAAACGCAGGTGTTAAACCAGAAGAAGTTAAACCAGCAACTGATAACGGTGCAGCTAAGCCAGCAGCTAAAACTGTTGCAGCAGCTAAAACTGGTACTGGTGCTAAAACACTTCCAAAAACAAGCGCAGCTAAATAATTAGTCTAAGCTATCATAGATAAAGTTGCCCGCGGGCAACTTTATTTTTTAGGTGAATTATGAAGAATAATAAAAATAAAAAACTGATAGTAGCCTTGCTTGCCTTACTAGCTGTTGCTGGTATTGCCCTTTCAGCTTTCTTCGGCCTTCAAGGTACTAAAAACAATACAGCCTCAACAAATAATCAACCAAGCTCTAGTCAACAGGCATCATCATCTTCTTCCGCTTCTTACCAAATTTCAGAAGAAGAAAAAGCAGCCCTAAAAGAGCAGTTTGATGGTCTAAAAAGCATCAACCCAGATACCATTGCCTATGTCTATGCTCCAGGAACCAACTTGGATGAACCAGTTGTTTATAGTGGAGACAACACAACCTACCTATCGAAACTTTTTGATGGCTCAGGGGAAGACCCATACATGGGAACAGTTTTCATGGACATGGACAATAAGACGGACTTTAGCGACAAGTTAACCTGGCTCTTCGGTCACGCCCGTGGCTCAAAAGTTCCAGACAGTCGCATGTTTAACGATGTTAACTTCTATGATGACCAAGCATACTTTGATGCCCACCCTTATGTAGTTATCCGGACACCTGAGCGTGTTCGTTACTACCAAGCTGCCTTCATGATCATTGTTCATGAATCTACTGCCTTCTACCGCACAAGTTTTGACAGCGATCAACAGTTTGCTGAACAATTGTCAGCGGTAAAAGAAGGAGCAGTTGCTAAAAATGACAGCATTGAAATCAAAGAATCCGATAACTATGTTGTATTGTCAACTTGTCGTGAAGATGACGTAACCATTCGTGCCAACCTCTACCTCCGCGAAATCCCTGAGTCAGAGCTCGGAGACTTCCTTGCAGAACATAAAGATGAACTAAATTACGTTCCAACACGCTAGTCACTAAGCTGGTCACATGACCGGCTTATTTTTTTAAAAAAATTTTAAAAAGTTATTGACAGTATTAGATATAGATGATAGAATAAGTGAGTTGTCTCTTGAGGGCGTTAATAGAAATGAAACGAAAAAAAGTTTCAAAAAAGTGTTGACAAGCTTCGCAAGAAATGATAAACTAAGATAGTTGTCGCGAGAGAGTGATAACGCACAAGACCTTTGAAAATTAAAGAAGACGAACCAAACGTGCAGGGTGATTTATCTAAGGATAAATCGTCAATGACAAAACAAAACAATAAAACGGAAAGCTAGCAATAGCTTGAGTTTGAATCAAAACTTTTAATGAGAGTTTGATCCTGGCTCAGGACGAACGCTGGCGGCGTGCCTAATACATGCAAGTAGAACGCTGAAGGA
>NZ_JBIMJS010000007.1:0-99354 GCF_043674225.1 Streptococcus sp. A11 | reverse complement strand
TAGCTCCTAGTAAAGCTTAACAAATGGATAACTTCAAAATCACCTTTTTGGTCTCACATCATTGACAAAGGTACAAAAAGAGGGTTTCCCCTCTTCAGAATTTATCTAGAATTTACTTTCTCAAACCTCCAAAGGTTCCCAAAACCTTTGGAAGTTGGAGATAATGGGAGTGGGAAAGAATTCGACCAGTCTAAAAAGAGTTCGTCAACAAGTCTTTATTTCTAGTTGTTGAGCTGAAACAGTCTATCCCCAGACTGTTTCACTCCCACCCCGCATAGCTCAAACTGTCTGGGAGACAGTTTGAGGTTGGAGATGAAGCGAACTCTGTTCGCATCAGTCGTATAGGTCAGATTTGGAGTGTGAAACACGAATAAATCTGCCAATCAACCACTGCGCTGAGATGTTGACACGAACTCTGAGAAGCGAGGCTGGACTTTCTGCCCAGACGCATCCAAAAAGCTGTAGAAGACAGTTAAAGATTAAAATAGAGCGAACAGAGTTCGCACCATTCGTTAGGTCTAGTTTGGAGCGTAAAACTCGAACTATCGAGGATTGTTTCACAATCCCTGTTTCCCACCTTTCACAATTCCCCGAACCTTTTGAACAATCAACCCCTGCGCTAATGTAATTTTGTTAATCAAAGAACTAGAGGTTGGACTTTATGCCCAACCTCCTCTTTCAAAATAAGTTCAATTACTGACCTTCTGTGGCCAGTGTGTCTGATGCTGAAACCTCTGCTGTAGGAGCTGTAGGTGCAACTTCCTCTGGAGCTAATTCAGCCGGCGGTGCTACAGAAGGCTCCACAGGAACCTCTACAACCGCTGGTACTTCATAATATTCCTCTACAACTGGTTGTTCTATCACTACTTCTGGTGCAGGAGCCGGTTCAGCCTGGCTTGGTTCGGTTTGATTGTCTGCCGCCTGGTCTTTCTGGTGCTTCTCAACATATTTGCGGGTTTCTTCTGCCCGAATCTTTTCAGCCTTTAATTTTGCCTGTGTTTCTGCTTCTTTCTGCTTAGCAATCGCTTGCTTAACCGTATCGATTCGCTTCTGCAGGCTCTCTTTTGCAGTCGTAGCCTGTAACTTATCCACAGCAGCCTGGGCAGCTTTCAAGTCAGCCTCACTGGAAGATTTTTCCAATTTTTTCACAGCTTTTTCAGCCGAAGAGAGACTGGTATCAACCGTTTCAGACTGCTCAGCCCTAGTCTCTTTTGTTGCAGTTGAGCCATTGAACCAAATTGCCAATAAACTAATGGATAAAATCAACACGATACCTGCAATTATGGCAATTTCATCCAAGGATAATTTTTCATCTTTTCGATTCATTTTCGTTTCCTCATACTAACATTCTACACTCGTAATGAAAAATCTACTTATTTTGCGGTCTTCACCTTGCCATCCCAGCCATTCAAACCATAGCTCAAGATATAGATGTCATTAAACCCTTGCTTTTTCAAATAAAGAGCTGCTGGGGTAACCAATTGACCACGGTCATTTTCATAGATCAAAACAGGCTTGTCCTTGCGAAGGGCATTAGTACTTTGCTTGAGCTGCTGGTAGGGAATATTCCGCGCACCCAAAATGTGCTTGCGGTTATACTCGCCCGGCTCGCGCAGGTCAATCAGCTGACCACCATGGATTTTCTGCGCAAATTCCGCATTGTCAATGACCTGGGCTGCACGACGCAATCTCCAATAATTAAAGCCCATCCAGGCACCCAATAGGGCTACAAATAATAAAAGTGTCCACAAGGTTTCCATCTACTTCTCCTTCAATCTCTGGTACTCTAATTCCAAACGATGTTCCCGGCGTAAAACCAACTCAGCCTCCATGTATTCCAGCCTATCCAGAACTCCAGCCTGGTAGACCCTATTGAGCTCAATCTGCATCATTTCAATATCATACAAACGATTTCCCATATACACAATGATACCAAAACGTTTGAGCAACTGCTGCACATCGTAAAGTCGTTCCATAAGAAAATTCTAGCAAAATATAGGGATATTTTCAATAGAGAAATGAAGGTTAAAGCAAAATTCGACTAGAAAAAGACCTGCCGAGTGCAAGCCTTTTCCTGTGAATAGAGGTTCTAGCTATATATAGCCCTTTTCCTGTGCAATCTTAACCGCAGCGGTGCGGTTTTCAGCACCTAACTTGGACAGGATGGAGGTCATGTAGTTGCGGACTGTCCCGTCAGACAGGTGGAGCTGGCTGGCAATTTCCTTATTGGACAGCCCCTCTGCCACCAGCTTGAGCAGCTGACTTTCCAAGTTGGTCAAGGGACTGCGTTGGGTTAGGAGAATGTCCATCAACTCTGGCGAATATTCCTTCCGCCCCGCCAAGACCGTTTCAATGGTCCGCATGAGGTCTGCTATGGAGCGTTCCTTGAGCACATAGGCATCCACATCTGCCTTGACCGCCCGCTCAAAATAGCCCGGTCGCTTGAAGGTGGTCATGATGACAACCTTGACGGGCAAGGTTTTTTCTCGCACCCATTCCAAGACATCCAGCCCTGTCTTCTCAGGCATTTCTATATCTAAGAGCACCACATCTACTGGCTCTTTTTCCAAAAGAACAATGGCCTGACTGCCGTTTTCTGCCTGTAAAACAGCCTCAACCGTATCTTGAAAGCCCAAGAGCTGACAAAGGGCGTCCCGCAGCATTGCTTGATCTTCTGCGACTAAGATTCTCATTCTACCACCTCCTCAAACGGAATTCGGATGGACAGGCGGGTGGGCTTGGCCAGAGAAAGAAACTCCAAACTTCCTTTCACCGTTACCAACCTGTCTTTTATGGTATGCAATTCCTGACCTGTCAACTGGGTAAAGCCCACACCGTTGTCTTCGTAGTGCAAAACCAATTCTTGCTGGTCTTTTTCAAACATCAAACGGCATTTGCTAGCCTGGCTGTGCTTGAGCAGGTTGTTAGCCAACTCTCTCAGCACCATAGCCAGTTTGTTCTGAACGGGCAAGCTGAGCTGCTCTGCTATTTCCCCGCCCAAGACGACAAAATCCACTCCTGCCAAGTCCAACATCTGCTGCAAAATCTGGAGTTCCTCTGCCACGGTATGCTGCTTGATGGACTGGACAATCTGGCGGACCTCCTGCATGGAGTCCTTGGCTAAGGTCTGAAGGTCTGCCACTTCCTTCTTGGCCTGGTCAATCTGGTCGTGGTCTAACAAAGTCTGGACCAGCTCAGCCTTGACAGACAGCATGGCAAAGACATGACCCAGTGTGTCGTGCAAGTCCTGACCGATACGGTTGCGTTCATTCTCAGCCAGCAGGAGATTGATAGACGCATTCTGCTCCTGTAGGCGTTGCTGAAGGGCTGCCCGCTTGGTCTCAATCCAGCTGAAAATCAGCAAGGCCAAGCCAAAGAAGTGGATAACAAGTGCAAAAGCTCTCATCTCAAAAGGAACAGGGCCAAAGAGAGCCCAAAGAATAATGGCCAGTAACAAGATTCCATAGGACACCGTCCGATAGGTCGGACGAGTTTCCTTGTAGTACCAGCCCAGCATATTGGACAGGTTGAAGATAAAGAGGGAAAATTGCAGATTGCCCCAAAAACTCATGACGGCGATATAGCCAATCAGGTAAAACCAAGCCAGCATGGAATAGAGCTTGTGGTCGGTATAAAAGAGGGAGCAATAGACCAGGGCAAAGAGAATGGTCGCTAGGACAACTGCCGTCGGATTAGGACTATACTGGGCATAGTAAAAGGGAAAATAGAGAAAGACCATGCCCACGAAAAACATGAGCGGTACCTTTCTTTTTTCAAATATCATCTGTCACCTCACTGCTGCTCCGATTTTCTATTCAGTATCAGAGCAATTCCTAAGAAAATTATCGCATAGCCTAGGACAATTAGCAAGGATTTCCAGAGAAAATCTCCTTCTTGAGCGTAAGTGGTCACCAGTTGGTTGACATGGTAGCTGGGCATGAGTTTACAAATCCGCTGCACCCAGTCTGGAAAGAGGGAAACAGGCATCCAAGAGCCACCCATGATGGCCAGAACAAAGTAGAGCAAGTTTGCCACAACCGACATGGCCTGTTCAGATTGGATTTGCACCAAGAGCAAGCCAATGGCTAGAAATACGATAGAGGTTGCAAGGAGTATGAGTGCGGACACGACCCATTCCTGAGCTGACAAGTCTACCCCCTTGACCAAGCCACCCACCGCAAAGACAATGGCGATGGAAGATACAAAGCAGAGCAAGACCCGCACCAGTTTGGACAGGTAGTATTGCCAGATTGGCAGGGGCGAATGCTGGATAAAGGTCAACCAGCTATTTTTTCTGTCCTCTGCCAGCATCGTGGGAAAGGTGAAAAGGGCAAAGCCCGACATGGAAAAACCTGTCATGGTCAGCATATAGGACTGGATAAAAGCCTTTTGTATGGCTGCATCGTCAAACTGGAGCGTCGATGAGAAAATCAGGAAAAAGATGACGGGCATACCGATAGACAGGAGAAATACTCCCAAACTTCTGGATAACTTTACCGCCTCTACTTGAACTAATGCTTTCATGATTCTTCCTCCCTTGTCTTGTCAAATAGGCTGTTGAGCAGGGTTTTGTTCTGAACCTCTAGGTCTGAAATCCGACAACCTGCCTCCTGCAAATTCGCCCAAACCTGCTCAATGGCTCGGGTCTTGAAGCTGACCGTGTCTTGTTTGTAGCTGATTTCATTGATTTCAGCTAAGCTCTCCACCACCGCCGCAAAAGCAATCGGCAACGTCACTTCTTTTTCTTGCTCCTCACTCCGCATGGCAAATGGCGTGGTATCTCTTAGTAGCCGCCCCTGGTGCAAGACCAAAATCCGCTCCGCCGTATGCTCCACTTCCTCTATATAGTGGCTGGTATAAAAAATAGTCACACCCTGAGCCTTGAGTTCATGAACAATCTCCCAGAACCGCTGACGGGTCGAAGTATCCATGCCCGCCGTCGGCTCGTCCAAGAAGAGCAACTTAGGCTTGCCAATCAGGCAGATGACGAAAGCCAAGAGCCGCTTCTGACCACCCGATAGCTTGCCGGCCAGCTGGTTTTTTTGCTCTGGGGAAAAGCAGAGCAGGCTGTCGATTTCCGCATCTGTCAGACTGTCCTTGTAGATAGCTTGGAAAAAGCGGAGCAATTCCTTGACCTTCAGGTCTGTCGGAATGGCATTTTCTTGAGGTAAGACTGCCACCTTTTCCTTATTGGACTGAGCCTGCGGAGCCAGACCGTCCAACAAAACCTGGCCTTTCGTCGCTTTCCTATCTCCCAACAAACAAGACATAAGCGTCGTTTTCCCAGCCCCATTTGGACCAATCAAAGCCACACATTCTCCAGACTTGATTTCAAAGGAAATATCAGACAAAATGGTCCGTCCTTTGATGATTTTTTTTAATGCTCGTACTTCTATCATCTTTCTACCTCCTACTTCTTGAACATCTTACATAGACAGTATATCTCGAAAATGAAGCCCGAACTAGAAGGCTTTGTCATTAACTCATGTGACAAATGTCATATTATTGTCATTTAGTTTATCTTTGAATATTTTCATCTAATTTTGCTTTGATACATCGACACTTTCGACTTGCTGCACTCTTCATAAGTGACTTGATTGCAAGTTTCATCCACAATCCAGTCTAAAATCTAATTCATTCAACTATCGTCTATGCAGCAAAAAAAGAGTCCTACTGGACCCTTCATCTATTTACAATTTCGGAGCTTGTCCCAATTCTGCCTGCAGCATCCAAATATGCTTATCAAGGCTGGCCTTGGCAACGTTGAAAATATCATTGGTCACGCTGTCGCCTTCTTCATCGCTAATGTCAAAACCTTCCTGGAAGAGGGTAGCCAATGTACGAAACACTTCTACCACACGCGCTAACTGCTGTTCCAAGGTCAAGCTGTATCTTCCCGGAACCTCCTTGAGTTGACTGTTTTCCGAAAATTCTACAAGCGTTGAAAATGGAGCGCCACCCAAGGTAATCAAACGTTCACTCATTTCATCTAGGTAACCATCCAACTCATCCATGTATTCATCCATTTTTGGATGCCAAATCATAAATCCAGCACCACGCATGTACCAATGAACCTGATGCAAGATAGAATGAGCCACTGACAGGTCTGCGACAGCCTGATTGAGAACAGCCTTGGTATCCTGATAGTTCAGAGATTTCCCCAGAGACAGACTAGCAACTTCAGCTGATGGCTTCAATATTTCTTTTTTCATAAAAGGAACCTTCTTTCTTTTATTTATATTTATTATAATGTTATTTCAATAAATGTGCAACTAATTACCCTCTAGTGAGAAGTCCATTTTTAGACAAGCAAAGCGCTTGCAAAATGAGGATATTTAAGGTATTCTATAGATAGTCAACACGTGGGAATTTCTCCCATCACTCCCTATAACATCTATTGGAGGTTCATATGTCAGAAGAAAAATTCGGTGCTAAATTAGATCAATTGACTGGTTCTGTCAAAGAGGGCTTGGGCAAATTGACAGGTGATAAAGAGCTTGAAGTGGAAGGTCTTGTTGAAAAAGGGCTCGGCAAAGCTAAAGAGTTGGTCGAAGATGCCAAGGGCTTTGTAGAAGATGCTAAAGACGGCCTCGAAGGTGCTGTCAACGGTATCAAAAACGCCTTTGACAAGGACGAAAAATAAACATGCTAAGGTAACTTCGGTTGCCTTTTCTTGTGAAGTGAAAGGAAAATCATGAAAAAAATTGCATTTGTCTGTCTTGGAAATATCTGTCGCAGTCCAATGGCTGAATTTGTCATGAAAGACTTGACCGACGACTACCACATCGAAAGCCGTGCCACATCAGGCTGGGAACACGGCAATCCTATCTATCCGGGAACCCAGAAGATTTTCAAAAAATACCAGATTCCCTACAGTAGTAGCAAGACATCTCAGCAGATTTCAGCAGCGGATTTTAAGGAATTTGACTATATCATCGGCATGGACAGCAACAATGTCCGTGACCTAAAAAAGATGGCTCCTCCTTCTGCCCAAGATAAAATCTACCAATTTGCCGACAGATCCGTTCCCGACCCTTGGTACACAGGGGATTTCGAGGAAACTTATCAAATGGTCAGCCAGGGCTGCAAGGACTGGTTGGAACGGCTAAAATAAGCAGAGGAATTACGTAACATTTTTGTAATATATGAGAAAAAATGGTAAAATAGTAGGCGAATCTATTCTAGTAAGGGACAAGACATGAAAAGCATGCATTATTCGCTTCCAGAAGATTGGAAGGCCTTCCTCACAAGGCAAAATATCGAACGGTTGACACTCCTATTTATCCTAATCTGCCTGATTTCCGTCTTTATCGGACGCATTCCCAGCCAACGAACCTTGACCCTAGATGACGGTAAAATCAAGTATAGCGGCACCGTCTTGGCCAATAAAATGGACGGTAAGGGCAAGCTGACCTTTGAAAATGGAGATACCTATGAAGGACAGTTTAAAAATGGCAGTTTCAATGGTCAGGGAACCTTCACTTCAAAGGATGGTTGGAGCTATTCAGGTCGATTTGTCAATGGCCTGGCTGATGGAAAAGGTAAGCTAACAACCAAGGCAAAATCAGTCTACGAAGGAACGTTTAAGCAGGGGATTTATCAACATGAGGATTAAATGGTTTTCAACGATTCGAGTGCTAGGACTGGTAATGGTCCTGCTCTATCATTTTTACATCAAATATTTCTCTGGAGGCTTTGTCGGAGTTGACCTCTTCTTCACCCTATCCGGCTATCTGACGACTGCCCTGATTATTGACCAATTTCATGCCGACAAGGAGTTCGATTTCAAGGCATTTCTAAAACGGCGCTTGTACCGTATTTTCCCACCTTTGGTCCTGCTGATTCTGACCGTCACACCTCTGGCTCTCCTGATTCGTAATGATTTTACAGCCAATATCGGACGGCAAATCACAGCTGCTCTGGGCTTTATGACCAACATCTATGAAATTTTGGCCGGTGGTGGATACGAAAATCAATTTACCCCCCATCTCTTTGTTCACACCTGGACCCTTGCGATTGAAGTCCAATTCTACATCATCTGGGGGCTAGCTCTCTGGTGGATAACGCGGCAAGCCAGGTCTGTAGGACAACTTAGAGGAACTATTTTCCTCAGTTCAGGCCTCCTATTTGTCCTTAGCTTCTTTGGAATGTTTATTTCTAGCTTCTTTGTCACAAGCTATTCTAGGATTTACTTCTCTACACTAGCTCACTCCTTCCCCTTCTTTCTGGGGAGCCTGCTTGCGACCATTGTAGGCATCAAGCATACTACAACCGGTTTCCAGAAAATGGTGCAACAATGGGATTTACGGAAGACCCTATTGGTTTTCTCAGGTGGTCTGGGCTTAGAAGCCCTCCTCCTCTTCTTCCTACGGTTTGATTCGATTTTCACCTATCTTTTCGGTTTCTTCCTCTCAAGTCTGGCAACCTGTGCCATGATTCTTGCGGCTAGAATCTTACACGAAAAGACAGCAAGCGTGAAGGAGCCGGTAGCTATCCAGTTTCTGGCGGATATTTCCTACGGTATCTACCTTTTCCACTGGCCCCTTTACATTATCTTCAATCAACTGATTTCCAACCACCTTCTGGCCGTTGGACTGACCTTGCTTGTGACACTGCTGATGGCTAGCCTATCCTACTATGTTCTAGAGCCTTATATTGCAGGCAGGACGGGAAAACTCTTTGGTCTGGAAATTGATTTAGTTCCCTATACCAAATGGTTGGCTATAACGTTCGGTGTTCTCAGCTTGCTTACCTTGGGCATTAGTTTGTTTGTTCCAAAACTCGGTGATTTAGACCATTCGCTTATGGTGGAAAGCCTCAAGCAGGCAGATACCCGCATGACACAGACCAAAAACTTTGCCGAAAAGGGAAAAGCCAGCCATTTTGATATCACAGACGGAGTGACCATTATCGGTGATTCTGTGACACTTCGAGCAAGCGAGCACCTACACGCAGCCCTGCCTGATGCTATGATTGATGCGGAGAAGAGCCGGAATACCATCCAGGCTAACGAGATTCTACAGACCAATATTGACAATGGAACACTCTTGAAAAATGTTGTGGTAGCAACCGGTGCCAATGTGGTCAGCAATTACCAGGAAGAGCTGAAGAAAATGGTTGATATCCTGCCGAATGGTTACCGCTTGATTCTAGTGACCCCCTACGATGGTAACTCTGCTACGTACGATGACCCAATAGCTGAAAAACATGCGCGTTACATTCGTCAATTAGCCAAGGATTATGACTTTATCACCGTGGCTGATTGGAATGCCGTTGCCAAGCAAAATCCTCAGATTTGGGCCGGCACAGACAATATTCATTTTGGTAGCGAACCAAGCACCATCAATGAAGGTGGACAACTCTTTGCACAAACGGTTCAAGAAGCTCTGAAAGAAGCAGAAAACGGCCCGATTAAGAATAAATAAGACCATTGTTGAAAGCAAATAAGCGAGGTAGGAGCCTCGCTTATTATTTTTGTTTACTCTGAAAACGCCATTCGAAGCGTTTTTGATCATAGAAAGGATAGAGGACTGACAGCAGAAAGCCTGCCAACAGCCAACCACCGATAATGTCTGTTGGAAAATGAACGCCGATGTAAATCCTTGAAATCGCAACTAGAGCCGCTAAAATGAGCAGACCAGCTTGAAGCAAGAGCTTTAGTGCTCCCTTCTTCATTCGTTGCTGAATAATGATAACCACCGCTCCTGCAATCATCATGGTCGAGGCAGTGTGCCAGCTAGGATAGGAATAACCAATCGTATCGATTAACCATTCAATACTAGGGCGCGGCCGTTGGTAGACATATTTCAGGGCTGTTGATGCCACCCCCATAACCGCAAAACTAGCAAGAATCAAGGAAGCCTCCATCTTCCACTTTTTATAAAAATAGAAGAAAGCTGCAAGGAGCAAGGAAATAGTCAGAATAATCACTGTATTTCCAAGAACCGTAATCGAGGTCCAAAACTGGCTGGCAATGCTAGGTAGATTGCCACGGACAAGTGTCTGAATTGCCGTGTCAAAGCCTGCGACTGCCTCTGGATAAAATTTGACCGTATAGCCTAGAATAACAAAGGCCAGGGCCAAAAAAGATGCGTTTCGTAAATGTGTTTGTTTGTTTTTCATGTATTTAGTTTACCATAGAATGGTTAAACTTTCTTTAAAATTGGCTGGGCTGCCTTGTAACATACATAGAAAGCCAGCGACAGCACGATTCCCTGCAAGAGGTTGAAGGGAAGGACCATGGCAAAGAGATAGTTGCCAAGTCCTAGAGTTTGTTTGATATCGAAGCCTGCAAAGGTCGCATAGACTGGAACAGCATAAACATAGTTCATGACCAGCATGACCAAGGTCGATGCAATTGTTGCCACAGCTGCTGTTTTCACATAATTTTTCACTGTCTGGTCTTTTTTCCAAATGTAGGCCACAACTAGAATGAAGACTGACATAGCTGCAATATTCATTGGCAGACCAATAATGGTCGATGCACCTTGGTTGTTCAAAATCAACTTGAGCAAGGTCCGGATGAAAAGAATCGCAAAGCTTGATTTCAGATCCAGCATCAAGAGACCAAAGAGAATGGGTACGATTGAAAAGTCCACTTCCAGGAAATTAGCTGTTGGAATCAGCGGAAATTTCAAGTACATGAGCAGAAAAGATACTGCTGAGAGAATGGCGATAATCGTCATTTTGCGTGTGTTTGTCATAAAGGTTCCTCCAATTTTTGAAAATTGAAGAAGGCCAAAAGAGCAGGCCGAGGCCAACTACTTCGTCTTCTCCCATCCAGACTGTACTGTCGGTTGTGGAATTGCACCACATCAGCTTGCGCTCGCAGACTTATTTACTAGATAATTTCTTTTTTGACACTTGTCTAAGGTGGTGGGGACGTCAGCAAACCTTCGGTTTCATGACTTATTTTCGAGCCTAAGGTCTCGAAAATCCCCTGTCATCCTATTTTTGAATAGGATGACTTCCACCACGGCGACAAGCGTCGGACTTGCGACCTTCGGTCGCTCCTGCTGCCGCCCTCAAAGAAAAATTTTCAAAATAGAGAAACTATCTTAATAAAATCACTGCCGGTCGGGAATTTCACCCTGCCCTGAAGACTATTTAATGATACCAAAAAAGCCTTGCCTCTGCAAGACTTTGGTAATGATGTCACATTATTTGAGTTTGTCCCCTTCATAGGCATGGACCAGGTCAAGGCCTGCAAATTCCTGCTGACGCAGGGCTTCATAGACAATCATGCAGACTGTATTGGATACATTGAGGCTACGGACGTGCTCATCGTTCATAGGAATGCGGATAGCCTTTTCTGGATGCTGGCGCATGAATTCTTCTGGCAGGCCCTTGTCCTCACGCCCAAAAAGAAAATAATGTATTCCCTCCTGATAGGACTGGTTGGAATAGGTCTTATCAGCGAATTTTGACACCAGATGTACCTGGCCATGCTGGCTGGCGTAGGTCATAAATTCATCTAAATTTTCATAAAAACGGACGTCCAGCTTGTCCCAGTAATCAAGACCAGCTCGTTTCATCTTGCTATCATCAATAGGAAAACCCATGGGCTTGATAATGTGCAGAGGACTGTTGGTCGCAGCACAGGTCCGGGCGATATTGCCCGTATTCTGGGGAATTTGTGGCTCAAACAGAACGACGTGGTTTTTAGCTGTTTCTTCTTTGTAGTGCAATTCTTCGATATTCATTATCTTTCATCTCATTTCAAGTAAAAAAAATGCCACACTGCCCGGAGTCAAGCTCAGCAAACAGCATGGTGAATGATGATTCATTCACTTAACTCACAACAGGTTTGAGTTAAATCAATGAAATCGTGTTACTATTATACCGCTCAGTTGATGCCTCTGTCAAGGATTTATTCCCAAAAATCACCATTTTTCGCTATTTTTTACACCTTTTCATACTTTATTTCTTCTCAGGCTAAAATGGTCCGGTACTGGATCATCACCACCTTCCACAAAGGGATGACAGCGCCCAATACGGGCCAGGCCCATCAAGAATCCCTTTGAGCCGTGCTTCTGCAAGGCCACAATCATATAGGCCGAGCAGGTAGGTCGATAACGGCAAGACGGTGGAAAGAGGGGCGAGATAAATCGTTGGTACAGCCGGACCAGGCCGATGATGAGCCTGGTCATTTCTTCTTAGCTGGCTTGGTAACAGCCATGGTATGGAGCTTGCTGATGTCCTTCTTATTGAGCTTGCGGTACTCACCTGGACGCAGACCTGTCAAGTCTAGATTACCAAAACGAGTCCGAGACAGCTTGTCCACCTGTAGACCAACCGCTTCAAACATCTTCTTAACCTGGTGATTGCGCCCCTCATGGATAGTCAATTCGACCACCGAACGGTTCTTGACAGGGTCCACCTTGATAATCTCATAGACAGCTGGCTTGGTTTTCTTACCATCAATGACCACTCCACGGGTCAAGGGACGAAGAACGTCCTTATTGGCAACCCCCTTGACACGCGCCAGATAGACCTTATCAATCTCATTGCGCGGGTGAATCATCTCGTCTGTGAAATCTCCATCGTTGGTCAAAATCAAGACACCTGATGTATCCCAGTCCAGACGACCCACGGGATAAATCCGTTCCTTGACCGTAGGCAAAAGGTCTACGACCGTCTTTCTACCCTTGTCGTCCGATACGCTGGAAATCACTCCACTAGGCTTGTTGAGCAGGTAATAGACCTTCTCTTCATTGTAAATAGGCTGGCCTTCTACCTCAACCCTGTCACCAGACTTGATGACAGTTCCCAATTCACGCACCACCTGACCATTGACAGTCACCAGCCCCTGCTTGATCAATTCCTCAGCCTTGCGTCGGCTGGCAATGCCTGCGTGGGCAATATATTTGTTAATTCTCATCTTCTAACTCATTTCTTTCTAGGAAAAGCTCTGTTTCCTCATCTTTCAGGTCCAAATCTGACACATCCGGCAATTGGTCCAGGCTGTTAATCCCCATGTAGTCCAAAAAATAATCAGTGGTCACATAGAGATTTGGCCGGCCCAACACCTCCTTCTTGCCATTTTCCCGAATCAAATCAAAAGCCTGGAGCTTACTAATGGCACCGCTGGAATTGACCCCACGGATGTCATCCACCTCTATCCGTGTAATGGGCTGCTTGTAGGCAACAATAGACAGGGTTTCCAAGAGGGCCCGGGACATGGTCTGGTTTATCGGTGTCTTGGCATAAATCCGCAAGAGCTCGGCAAATTCCTTCTTGGTTACCAGCTTGTAGCGGTTGGATGATTCCAAGAGTGCCAGACCAGAATCCTTATCCGCCATGTACTTTTCAGATAATTTCTCCAACTGCTGGATGAGGGCGGTCGGCTGCATGTCCAGCATCTCCGCTAGATTACGCAAGGTCAGGCCTTCCTCACCTGCCACAAATAGCAGGACTTCTATTTCAGCTAATCGGCTCATGCTCCCTCCTTACTAGGTAAATGTCCCCAAAAGCCTCCGTTTGTTCAAAGCTAATCTCATGGACCTTTACCAACTCCAAAGTGGCCAGGAAAATGGTGATAACCTCATTGATATCCTGACTATCCTTAAAGAGCTGGCGCAACTCCAGACGCGAACCAGCCTTAAAGTGACTACGGACCAGGTCCATCATGTCCTCAATCTTGTACTCATCTCTGGCAATGGTCGTATGCGATTGGCGCAGGCTTGCCTGCTTTTCAGCCATGACTTTGGAAAAAGCCAGGAACAAATCGACAACGGTCTTATCCTGGACCAGTTGCACATCTTCGTAGACCAGCTCTTCCTTGGGCTTGGAGAAACTCTTGGCCCGCTCATCATGTTGCTCTCCCAGCTTCTCGCTGAGAAGTTTGAATTTGCGGTACTCTTCCAATTGGTCCAAGAGCTCCAGCTCTGGGTCATCTTCTGGGTCTGTCTGCTCCACTACCTTGGGCAGGAGCCTCCGACTCTTGATGACCACCAACTGACTGGCCATGAGCATGTATTCACCTGCCACTTCCAGCCGCATGGCCTGCAAGGTGGCAATATAGGTTAGATACTGCTCAATGACCTCTGTAATCGGCACCTGGTAGATGTCCATCTGGTACTTGGACACCAGGTGGAGCAAGAGGTCCAGAGGTCCTTCAAAATCTTTCAGTTTAATATCCATTACTTGTATTTTTCCAAACTCATGCTTGATTTCAAGCCCAATTGTTTGACCAGCTGGTCCAGAGACTTGCCTTGCTTGATTTGCCTCAGAATATACTGTTCTCTCAATTTCTGGGCGGTCCAATCTGACCGACCTATGGAGCTAACAAATTCAGTCAAGCGATTAAAGAACCACTGGCGGGAATAGGTTTGCCCTTTTTTGTCAAAAAGATAGACACCGGTCAAGCGATTTTCTAGGTAGGGCAGGATCTCTTTAGGAATATCCAGGACCCGCTTGGTCTGACCCTTCTGGACAGTCAACACCTGAAAAACTAGGTTGAGGTCATCCACAGTCAGCTCTGCTATTTCACTAGGCGTCAGCCCTAAAAAGCCAATCAAAAGAGCAATGGTCTGCCCATCAAGAAAGGCTGTCTCCGTCCATAAGGGGGACAAATCTTCCACCTGTGGTCGCTGCTTGATAGAGGCAGGGCTGGTCAGGGCCTTGAGCTTATAAAATCGCTCCAGCTGCCCCTCCTCGTAGAGAAAATAGAGGAACTGATTGACTGCTGACAACTTGCGCTTCTGGGCAGCAGGCTTCAGAGTCAAGAGCGTCTGCTGGTAGGTCAAGAGCGTCTGCTGGTTGACCTGGCCCTGGGTCACCTCCATGAATTGCTGTAGGTCATAGGTGTAGGACTTCTGACTGTTGCTGCTTATGGACTTGCTCCTGATAAATGCTGCAATCCAATCTTTCATTTTTTTGCCTCTTTAGACGGCAGGGGAAAGTTGTGGAGCAGGGCATTGATGGCCTTGAGAATGGATTTCCGAGTAATAATCCCCTTGAACTCCCCATTTTCACCCAGAACAGGAAGGAAGGACTGGTCGACCAATTTTCGCATGACTTCTGTCAGGTCGTAATCTTGACCAACTGTCTCCTCATCCGTCTTCGCAATCAGGGAAATATCGCTATTAAGCTCATCATCGCTCAAGCCATTTTCAGCCTGGTAACGATTGATTTCCGTCAGGCCAATGGTGCCGAAAAACTGTCCTTCTTCGGTCACAACAGGTACCCGTGAATAGGACATGTGGCTGAGCAGGAGCTTGGCATGGTCGATATTATGGCTATCAATAATGACCGCCAGCTTATTAGCCGGAGTCAAAAAAGTCTCTTCTTGAGCCAGCAAAAATGCTTCAAATTCGCGTGCAATCATCGTGGAATGTCCTTTGTTAGTGGCTGATAAATCTGGTGCTGACGATTGTAGTGTTCAACATGGAAGTGACTATCTGTAATGGTCACCAGGGCATAGAGGCACTCTCTGACCAAGCCCCGTGGCTGACTGACTGATCCAGGATTGAGAAAGAGGGTCTTGCCCCGCAGCTCTGCATCGGGCACATGTAGATGCCCGTAGAGACAGATATCCGCCTCCACCTCTTGGGCCCAATAATCCAACCGCTGCCAGCCATAATTGATGCCATAGAGATGGCCGTGGGTCTGGGCAATGGTCACATCCTCCAACTGGGTAATCAGCCTATCTGGATAGCAACCAAAGTAGTCACAGTTGCCATTGACAACGTATATTCCCTCCCAAAGCTGGTCTTGGCTGTCTAGCTCCGAATCTCCATTGTGAAAGATTGCATCAACCTTGCCAAGGTAACGGTTCTTAATTTCCTCTACAATCTTACGGTCTCCATGAGAATCACTCATGACTATGATTGTCTTGCTTGCTCCTGCCATACTGGAAATGCCTCCAACAATTTTTCTAAGGCTTGCGCCCGGTGGGAAATCTTATTCTTCTCTTCTAGACTAAGTTCAGCCGACGTCTTGCCAGTCTCACCGACCAAAAAGAGCGGATCGTAGCCAAAACCATTTTCTCCCTTGGGTTCTGTGCCAATATAGCCTGCCCAATCTGCCTCAACCACCAGGCTTTCCCGACCCGGTGCTGCCATGACCAAGGTGCAATGGAACTGGGCCGAGCGGTCCTTGGTCTCAAACACCATGGCTAATTCGTGGAGCAACTTGGCATTGTTACGGCTGTCTGTCGCCTCTGGACCTGAAAAACGAGCTGACCAAACTCCTGGTAAACCGCCGAGGACATCTACCTTGAGACCCGAATCATCTGCCAGGACCATCTTGCCTGTCAGCTCTGCAATGGTTTCCGCCTTGAGACGGGCATTCTCCTCAAAAGTGGTCCCTGTCTCAGCCAAATCTGGCAGGTCAGGATAGTTGTTGAGATTCTCAACCTGATAGCCCAATTTCTCAAAGAACTTGCGAAATTCCTTGGTCTTGCCTTCATTTTTAGTGGCAATCAGAATGCTGTCTCCAAGACCGGCCAAGCCTTGCTCCTGACCAAAGAAAGCCTCTGTGGACACCCCTTCCTTGGGCAAGTAAACCAGGTGCAGTTTTTCGCCTTCAGTCACCAGCACAGCTCCCTGGTGCTGGATAGCCTTGAATTGGCGGTTGTTGAGGTCATTTAAGACATCGAGAGCAAACTGGATGAGTTTGAAATCCGAATGCAATCGAATAATCTCAATCTGGACGCACTGGTTGTAGTCATCTTCATATTTTGAGGCAATAAGTTGATCGAAAGCATGCCCCAATTGATATATTTCCTGCTCTCTTCCAGTCTCACCAAAGCTTCCAAATAGATTGGCAAAGTTCGCCTTGCCAATAAACCAATTCTGCTCGTCCCTGTATTCGTAAATCTTTTCTGTCATAATTCTACATGCTCCACTTGAATATCAATGCCCAACCAGCTTTCTGCGATATCCTTAAAAGCCTCTGGGCTGGCTGTTGTATAAAATCGATGTTGAAGATTGGCCTCCGTCCGACTGCGATTGAGCTGGAAATAATTGAGCAAAACGGAGATATCCCGCGCTGTTTCTGCCCCAGAGTCAATCAGTTTTACATCCTGCCCCATGGCATTTTGAATGATAGCCCGCAGGAGGGGATAGTGGGTGCAGCCCAGCACCAGGGTATCCACCCTCCCCATAAGGGGCTTGAGGGTTTCGTAGACCACCTTCTTGGCCAGGCTAGACTGGTGGCTATTGGACTCCACCAGAGGGACAAATCGTGGGCATGCCAAGCTTTCAACCTGAGTTTCCGGCGACAAGGCCTGAATTTTTTCCCGGTAAATATCTGACTGGATAGTCATAGCTGTGCCCAACACCCCTACCTTGCCAGACTGGGTCGCCTTGATAGCAGCCGATGCCCCTGGCAAAATCACACCTAAAACTGGAATATCCAACTTTTCCTTAACCTCTTCCCAGGCAACAGCCGTCGCTGTATTGCAGGCGAAAACAATCATTTTAACATTCTTGGTCAAGAGAAAATTGACCAGCTGCCAGGTATACTCTCTGATTTGTTGAGCTGGCCTTGGGCCGTAAGGGGCCCTGGCCGAATCGCCGATATAGACGACTTCTTCGTGGGGAAGTTGACGCATGAGTTCACGAACCACCGTCAGACCACCCACACCTGAATCTAAAAATCCGATTGGTCGATTATCCATATAGTTTCCTAGGACTTTCTCCAAACAAAAGGACTTGGGAATGAATCCCCAGCCCCAGTGCTTGCTTATTTTTTCTTGTTAGTTGCTACTTTTTGTTGGCTCTTGATTTGGCGCAATACCTGCTGAACCTTAGCTTCGCTTGGTTTTTGACCCATTTGGCTCATCATCAAACGAAGAGCATTTTCATCCAAAATAGGCTTGTCCGCAATCATTTTTTCAACCTGTTTGCGTGATAGGTAAATACCGAGAGCAACACCACCAGCAAGTGCTAAGACAACCAATAATATAACAATTCCGATTCCGATTTGCATTTCAATCTCCTATAGACTGTATTCTAATTTTCTATCTCTATTATACCAAATTTTCCCGTCTTTTCCAAGACTTACTTGTCAAATTCAAAACCGTACAAGGTCGCAAAGTAGTCTTCTGGCGTTTCAGCCCGTCGAATCATACGCGCTCCGCCATTTTCCTCCAAGAGAATCTCCGCTGAACGCAGGCGTCCGTTGTAGTTATAGCCCATGGAGAAACCGTGAGCACCCGTATCATGGATAACCAGGGTGTCCCCCACTTCTGCGCGTGGCAATTCACGATTGACTGCGAATTTATCGTTGTTTTCGCAGAGAGAGCCCGCCACATCCACTACTTCAATCGGAGCGTCTGGTCGACTGATATTGGTGATATGGTGGTAGGCACCATAGAAGGCTGGACGCATTAGGTTGGCTGCTGAGGCATCCACACCGACATAAGTCCGATAGGTTTCCTTGCGGTGGAGAACCTTAGTAATCAGATGCCCATGTGGCGCCAGCATAAAGCGTCCTAGCTCCGTAAAGATTTTCACATGTCCCATGCCAGCAGGCGTAAGAATTTCTTCGTAAACCTTGCGGACACCCTCGCCAATCACGGCAATATCATTTGGCTCCTGGTCTGGACGGTAGTTGACCCCAATACCACCTGACAGGTTGATAAAATCAAGTGTGACACCTGTCTCCTCACGGATTTCCAGGGCCAATTCGAAGAGCTGGCGCGCCAATTCTGGATAGTAGTCATTGGTCACAGTGTTGGAGGCCAAGAAGGCATGGATACCAAATTCCTTAACGCCCAATTCTTTCAAGTCCTTGTAACCCTGCATGAGCTGGGCCTTAGTCATGCCAAATTTGGACTCTTCTGGATGGTCCATGATGTCTGTACCAAGCGAGAAGATGCCACCCGGATTATAACGTAGGCAGACTGTCTCAGGAATACCGGCTACATTTTTCAAAAACTCGATATGCTCATAGGCGTCCAAGTTAATGGTCGCTCCAACTTCGCTCGCATAGACAAATTCTTGCGCCTGGGTATCATTGGAAGTAAACATAATGTCCGTAAAGCCCATTTTGGCACTCATCAGCACTTCCACATCCGTCGCACAATCCACACCGCAGCCCTCTTCTTGCAAAATTTTCAAGATAGCTGGTGTCGGTGTCGCCTTAACCGCAAAATATTCCTTAAAGCCTGGGTTCCAAGCAAAAGCAGCATTGAGCGCACGCGCTTTTTCACGAATTCCCTTCTCATCGTACAAGTGAAAAGGCGTTGGAAATTGGTCTGTAATCGTCGCAAGGGTTTCCTTATCAATAAATGGTATTTTGGTCATAACTCATTCTCCTCAATTTTCTAACCATTATAGCATAGAAAGGCATTTTCAGAAAATGAAAAACCCACTCGGAGAGTGGGAAGTTTTAATCTCGATTTAAGTTACCGAAAATGCGGAGCAAGTTCAGGAACAAGTTAATAAAGTCAAGATAGAGCTGCAGGCCCATAGAAACGACCCAGCCTTGACCGACATTTCCGCCTGTTTGCTCGAAAACAGTGCGGATGCGCTGATTATCATAGGCAATCAAACCTGAGAAAATCAAGACAGAGATGATAGACATAGCGAAGCTGATACCTGAGCTACGTAGAAAGATATTGACAACACTGGCAATAATCACTCCCCAGAGAGCTGCTCGAAGAGCCTGGGCCATGCCGGACAGATTTTTCTTGGTGGTCATCCCGATAATAGCCATGACTGCAAACATGAGGGCAGTTGATACAAAGGCCAGGGCCACTGTTTCACCTGTATAGGCCAACAGCACGACACTCAGAGTGAAACCATTTGTCACTGAATAGCCCAAAAACATAGGCAGAGCCAGCGGACTATTTTTAGCCGCCATAGCTGAGGCCGCAAAGACCAGGGCAATCTGGGCAATCATGATAATCATCATGAGCATGGAACCACCACGCATGAGAGCGAATAAAGTGTCTCGGAAAACTGTCACTGTCAAAAACGACACCAAGGCCGACAAGCCAATTCCCATAGCGACAACGCCGTAAACCTTACCAAAGAAACGGTTGAGGGCGGTATTGTCCACCTGGTTGATAATTACTGAATCATTATTCATAGAAAACTCCTTTATTTATTGAAAACGTAGAATTTTGCGATGCTTCCACTTGTGCTGCAGGGGCAGACTCCATTCACGAACCGCCCAATACTTGTCCACGCAGGTGACAATCCAAGATTCCTTGTAGCGGGGAGGGGCAATGGTAGCACCGAACATGTGTTTGACGATAATATCCTCTTCGACCTTATTGAGCTTGGTCAATTTCTGGGCATTGCGCTTGGCAATCCTTGGGTGGACCCAGGCATGGCTCTTCTGAAATTTGGTATCCCGCCAGTCATAGAAAAACAAATCGTGCAAGAGACCGCCTCTAGCTGTCGCTTTGGCATCCCAGCCAAATTTTTTGGCAATTTTATAGCTGGTGTAGGACACATTGATGGAATGTGCCAGCCGTGTCGAATGGTAGTGGTGGGGAATAGTGCCCAATTTTTGCACCTTGGGCGTCTCAATCAGATGGCCCACATAGCACATATACTCTTTATCTTTTTTGTAAGCTGTCAAATCTTGACCTCCTCGGACTATTATAGCATAGTCTACCAAGATAGCCTTAAATAAAACTAAACATAAGAATACCGGCAGCTATGGCCACATTAAGACTTTCCGCCTGACCCTGCATGCTGATGTGGACCAGCTGGTCCGCCACTTCCTCCATGTAGGCTGAAATTCCTTGACCTTCATTGCCCATAACCATAGCAAAGCTAGGACCAGGTTGGAAGTCCTTATAGTCCACCGACTGGCTTGACAGGGTCGTTGCTAAGATTGGCAACCCTTGAGCTTGCAGGTATCTGACAAGCTCCTCCACAGGCAGACGATAGATCGGCAGATGAAAATGACTTCCCTGCATGGACCGCAGAACTTTAATATTGTAAATATCAGCCGACTTGTCCGTCAAAAAAATACCGTCAAAACCAGCCGCGTCTGCTGTCCGAATCATGGTGCCCACATTGCCTGGGTCCTGGACATCTTCCAAGACCAGGAATTTGCCGGTAAGGCTTGTTGGCAAGTCTTGTCTAGGAAGGGCCAGCTGGGCAAGGACACCCTGGGGAGACTTGGAATCGGCCAGGTCCCGCATGATGTCAGGTGTCACTAGACTAACATTGGGCAAACCAGCAACCCGCTCTGCGTATTCTTCCAAGACCAAGATATGCTCGAAAGTCGCACCAGCAGCACCAGCCTCTTCTAGCAGATGCCAGCCCTCTATCAGATAGGAGGAGGTCCGGTATTTTTTCTGCTGCAATTTCTTGATTTGCTTGACCAGATTATTGGCCTTTGAGCGGATAATGTCCATGGCTGCTCCTTTTTATTTCTTATTGTCCATGATATAATAAAGTAAGTTACTTGTCAAAAAGGAGACCCCCATGAGAAAGGTCAAAATGATTGCCTCTGGTCGTGTCCAGGGAGTTGGTTTTCGTTGGTCAGTCCAGGCTCTGGCTCTGGAAATCGGTGACGTCTACGGCCGTGTCTGGAACAATGACGATGGAACAGTCACCATCCTGGCCCAGTCGGATCAAGCTGACAAGCTCAGCCATTTTATCCATGAAATACGAAAAGGACCTTCTCGTATGGCCAGGGTCAACTATCTAGATGTGAATTTGGCCAATTTCCCGGATATGACAGATTTTAAAGTCAGTCATTGCTAGGGCTTGAGAAGAATTTTTAAGGCTGGTAAGTGAAAAACTTGAGAATTTTGACCAAAACAAGTACAATAGAGACTATATTGTAAAAAAGGAAGTTTAAAATTGAAAAATAAACGATTCATCAAATTGTCAGGCTTGTCACTGGCAACTCTGCTCTTCTTGTCGGGCTGTGTGCAGACAGATAAAAGTGGTAATCCGACCGGTTTCATCTGGAACTATCTGGGGCAACCAATGTCTTATCTCATCGAATACTTTGCTGAGAACCAGGCCCTGGGCTATGGTTTGGCCATTATCATCGTGACCCTGATTGTCCGCTTGATTATCCTTCCACTAGGTATTTACCAATCTTATAAGGCGGCTATCCAGTCTGAAAAGATGAACTACCTCAAGCCAATTCTTGGTCCAATCCAGGAACGTATGAAGAATGCAAGTTCTCAGGAAGAACAGCTTGCTGCCCAACAAGAATACTTCGCTACGCAAAAACAGTACGGTGTGAGTATGTTGGGAGGCATGGGTTGTTTACCACTCCTGATTCAGATGCCTTTCTTCTCGGCTATCTACTTTGCGGCTCGCCACACTCCAGGTATTGCTGAGGCTAGTTTCCTCGGTATCGACCTGGGCAAATCCAGCCTGCTTTTAACAGCTATTGCAGGTGTACTCTACTATGGACAATCCCTCCTCATGCAGGTCGGTATGGATGAAGAACAGAAAAAGCAAATGAAAACCATGGCACTGATGAATCCGCTCATGATTGTGATGATCTCATTTGGCTCTCCTGCTGGTGTAACCCTTTACTGGGTAGTCGGTGGTCTGATTAGTCTTATCCAACAAGCCATCACCAACTTCATCCTCAAGCCACGCATTCGCAAGCAGGTAGAGGAAGAATTTAAGAACAAACCCTTGAAAGCTGCACCAGGCAAAGTCAAAGATGTGACCCCAGCTGCATCAGCTATCATCGAAGAAAAAGCATCTAAAAAGAAAAACCGCAACGCTGGTAAACAACGTTCGAGATAGAAAGAGACAACCATCTGAAGCAGGTGGTTGTTTTATTTGTAATTAGAAGTCAAAAGTTAAGGAAAAATCCTGAGTTTGTAGACAAAGTCTCTTTTCAGATTTTCCTGAGGTGATGTCGGACGGTAGTAAACTTTCTTGCTTCTGGGTTTACTCCTCAAACAGTCCCCCAGACTGTTTGAGCTACCTACGGAATTCCATACCTAGTATTTTAGCCTAAGGTCTCAAATACTCCGAATACTTGAAACGACAACGTTTCAGGCCAGCGGAAAGTCCTGGCTTAGGGCTCGCTCCGCTTGCAAAATAAACTACATTTTCGTTTTTTCTTAGCGGAGCTACTCAGTTTATTTATCCAGAATACAGTTTGTCGACGTTCTGAAATACTGATTTTTTGCCCCTTAAACAAGAAAAAAGCCTGTCGGACAAGCTAGAAAGCTTGATATGACGGGCTTTTTCATGCTGAATTATTTTACAGCGTCTTTGAGTGCTTTACCAGCTTTGAAAGCAGGAACCTTAGAAGCTGCGATTTTGATTTCTGCACCTGTTTGAGGGTTGCGACCTGTACGTGCTGAACGCTCACGAACTTCGAAGTTACCGAAGCCAATCAATTGAACTTTCTCACCAGCTGCAAGGTAGTCAGCTACTGCTGCGAATACCGCATCAACTGCTGCTGCAGAATCTTTTTTAGTCAATGAAGTTGCTTCTGCAACTTTTGCGATCAAATCTTGTTTATTAGCCATTTTGCTAAATCCTCCAATTATTTTCTGAGTGACTACTCACTCTAATATCTTATCCAATTTTAAGCTTTTGGTCAAGCTTAAAGTGTTATTTTATTTCTGTTTTGTAAATATCAATAATAAATTGGTCATTATATAAATCAAGCGTATTCATTTTGGCATAAATCCCTAGCTTATTCTCCATTTCCTGGAGCTGGACCTGCACTCTAGATGCCTCCGTATCCACATGGACATAGTCTGGAAATTTATAATTTTTCTTCAAATAATTTAGAACCTCTGCTTTGGGTAAAGATAGACTGCCTGCTGAAACTTCCATTATTTGCAACATGATACTTCCATCCTTCATCTTGCTTGGCTGGAAATAGAGATAGAGGGGAATTTCCACACCAAACAACTTGTAACTGCCCTCAAAGACAATCTGTTGGCTGGTCAGGGCAATGGAATATTCAAAATCTTTGGTTTGATATTCTTTGAGATAATTTTCAAGTGTCTGATTCAGCTGTTCTCTGGTGGTCGTAAATGTCCCTATTTTGACATCGTCGGGATTATTTTTTACGAAAACCGTCAAGTCTTCACGCTTATCCTGCACACGATTGATAAGGACAATATAGGCACCAACATTACAAGCTAGAAGTGCCAAAAACAACCATTTCCAAATCTTTATCTTACCATTCTTTTGGGGTTTCATGTATTTTCTCCACGATTGCTTTCTTTATAATTTCATAGCCCGTATTATTGGGATGAAAACTATCTTCGTTGTAGAGTAGATTATTTCTAGTCCCTGCATCAGTGGAACTGACACCCACCTCTTCTTCCAATCCCTTGTAAAGCAAATCATTGATGGGAACAAAGTAAACCTTATCCTGCTCTTCAAGCGTCTTGGCAGTCACTTCATTCCAATTATCCACGATTGTCTGCATTTCGGTCATCTCTGGAAAACTTAAAAAGAAAGGATTGTAAATACCAACAACGTAAATAGGTAAATCCTTATTTTGCTTGTGGGCGTAGTCAATAATCTCTTTCAGTCTTTTGGCATAATCCTTGGATGGCTTATTGAAAGAAGATACTTTTAAATCGGTGATATTGTTCATAATCACCTTTCGCAAATCATTTCCACCAACCGTCAAAGTCATCAAATCCGCCCGCTTCAAATCTGCCTGCAATTTCTTATCAGACTTCATCCTTTTTAAAATTTGGTTGCTGGTATTGCCTGCAATGCCATAATTGGCATCGACAACATCCACTGAGAGCTGGTTGGCCAAATCTTGAGCCAGTAGCGGAACAAAGCCACCTTGGCCCGTGGTATCCCCCACACCTTCCGTCAATGAATCACCAATCGCAATATAGTGTAGAATGGGGCGCTCGTCTGACTGACTGATTTCTGAAGGAGTCACCCTTGATGCAGCCTTTGGAATCAGCCGGTCAAACAGAAAGACAGCCAATATCAAGCACAGAAAGAAATAAAAGAGCCCATGAAAAACTTTTCGATTATTCATAACGTACTAAGACAGCCCAGGCATCTTCACCAGTGTGGGTTTGGATGATAGAGCCGGTTTCTAGAACAGCGATATCCTTGGCTAGGTAGGGCTGTAACTGTTCTTTCATCTGCTGGGCAAAATCTGCTGCGCCTGCATAGGAAATGCCGATTTCAGCCACCTTTTTATCGGCTAATTGACCAATAAACTCATCCAACCATTTCTTGAAGGTCTTGTTGCCCCGGCCCTTCACAATTGGCTCTAGCTGATGATTTTTCATGGTCATAATGACACGGATATTGAGCAAGCTGCTTAAGAGCCCTTGAACGCGACCAATACGGCCTCCCTTAACCAGATTTTCAAGCGTCGATACGCCAATATACAATTCTGTTTTTTCTCGCACCTGCTCGATGGCCGCCAAGATTTCCTCCTTGCTAGCCCCAGCTTGAGCCAGACGAGCAGCCTCAACCACCTGGAATTTTGCAGCCTGGTCTGTGAAACTTGAATCAATAACCGTCACATCAACGCCGGACAAGGTTGCCCCTTGACGAGCAGCCTCAACGGTGCCCGAAAGAGCGTGAGATAAGACGATGGCAATCACTTGACTACCGTCCTTGGCCAAATCAGCAAAGGTTTCTGCAAAGACCCCCACTGGTGGTTGACTGGTCTTCGGCAAGCTCTTAGCATCGCGCATCAGTTGTAAAAATTGCCCCTCTGTCAGGTCGCTATCCGAATAGACCACTCCATCAATCATCACCGAAAGAGGAACAACCGTAATTCCCAGTTCTTCCAGCAAGTGTGGCTCGATAGTGGTGCTTGAATCTGTTACAATTTTAATCCTTGACATATTTCATCCTACAATTCTCTACAAATATGTCTACTATTATAGCAAAAATCACCTCAAAAATAAAACGCTAGAAATGAAAAAAGGCTAGACCACTAAAACCTAGCCCTATACTGCTTTCAAGCATTATTGATAAAAAGTAAGATATGTCACACTTACTGAGAAAGCAATTCTTTCAAGGTGAATCCAAGCCCAAGTACCAAGAAGACACCACAGAGAAAGTAGCCAACAGGAAATTCATCCAATCGAGTCAGAAATGAGCTGCCAACTGCCTGTAGCGGCAAACTATAAAAATATAGCGTCATGAGCCCAGCACCAGCAAAGAGTAACAGATTGACGGTCTTGGAAAACAGCACCAATTTAAAACAGAAGGCAAACACAAGAGCCAGACAAAGGAGAGCAAAGAGACTACCGCTGAAATAGACCCATCCAGAAATCGTGACAATCTCAAAAGTCTTCAGATTGGGAGTAAAGGCAAAGGGAAGGAATAAACTCAAGACCGATAAAACACCTACAAACCGACCTAGATACTGTTTCATGCTAACCACCTACTTTATATATAGAGTGATTCTTTACATATATTTTGGCAGTTTTCCGTTTTTCTGTGAAGGATTTATATGCTGTATTCTACATTTCATAACGGCCTCAAACTGGTCCCAGCCTGTCAAATCAGTAAGGTTTGACCACTCCCTCATCAGCCTTTCATCACTAATTCTCTGGCCTGCGTTCTGGCTGCCTCCGTCACTGTGTCACCAGCCAACATCTTGGCAATCTCTTCCACCCGCTCATCCGTTGTTAAGAGACGCACACGAGAAACGGTCGAATGCTCGTCCGATACTTTCTCAATAAAAAACTGGTAATCCGCAATCGCAATCACCTGTGGCAGGTGCGAAATCGCCAAGACCTGACCGTATTGACCGATTTTGTAAATTTTCTGGGCAATGGCCTGGGCTACGCGACCAGATACACCCGTGTCCACCTCGTCAAATACAATGGATGTCTTGCCTTCCTTGCGGGCAAAGGCTGATTTAATGGCCAACATGAGGCGAGACAATTCCCCTCCTGAGGCCACCTTGACAAGGGGTTTGAAATCCTCACCAGGATTGGCAGAAATATAAAATTCCACCGTTTCATGGCCCTCCTTGCTGAATTTACCCTTAGTAAATCGAACCTGGAACTTGGCCTTCTCCATATACAAGTCCTGCAATTCCTGGCGAATAACCTCTTCTAAAATCTGGGCCAACTCATGGCGAGCCTGACTCAATTGACCAGCCAAGTTAACCAAGTCTTTCTCCAAGGTCTTGAGCTGGACTTCCAGGTCATCACCAGACAGGTCGTTACCGGTCAAAAGATTGTACTCTTCAGTGATTTTTGCCAAATAATCGAGGACATCGTCGACCGAACCGCCATATTTCTTGGTCATGGTGTTGAGCAGGTCTAAGCGACTTTCCAGCTGCATGAGACGGTTGCCGTCAAACTCCAAATTGTCCACCACATCACCCAAACGCTTGGCCACATCCTCCACTACATAGTAGGCCTCGGTCAGGCTGGTCGATAGGGCCTTGTATTCTGGGTCGAATTCTTCCAAACTCTGCAGATCCCCCATGGCTGAGCGGATATTGTTGACGCTGGAGAAATCCTCATTGTCCAGGAGGGCGTAGGCATTGGTCAGCGTATCTGCAATCTGCTTATGATTGAGTAGCTTATCCCTCTCCTGATTGAGCTGGACATCCTCACCAAGCTGGAGGTCAGCGGATTCAATCTCCGCAATCTGATACTCCAACATCTCGATACGAGACTTGTGTTCCTGCTCGTTTTTCTGCTTTTCAAGCACGCGCTTGCGGAGGCTACGGTAGGCATCAAAAGTCGCTTGGTAGCTGTCCTTGAGGGTCCAAAAATCCTCTTCTCCAAAGCTATCCAACAGACGAATATGGTGCTGGGACTTCATCAATTCTTCCTGGTCATGTTGACCGTGAATGTCGACCAAGTGCTGACCAATTTGCTTGAGGACAGACAGGTTGACCATTTGACCGTTGACCCGGCTGACAGACCGACCATTTTGCAGGATTTCCCGACGGATAATCAGCTCGTCAGCCACTTCAATCCCCTGCTCCTCCAAAATCTGCTCCAAGGCTCTGCTATGTTCAAAAGAGAAAAGCCCCTCAATCTCCGCCTTGGCAGCCCCGTGGCGGATGACATCAGTAGTCGCCCGCGCCCCCAACATAAGGTTCATGGCGTCGATAATGATAGACTTCCCAGCTCCCGTCTCACCAGAGAGAATGGTCATACCCTTTTCAAAGTTAAGAGAGACCTGCTCGATAATGGCAAAATTCTTAATTGAAACTTCTAGTAACATCCCTTACCACCCTTTAACCATGCGCTCCAACTGAAGCAGTTTTTCCTGGTCCTTCAAGATTAAAAAGATACTATCGTCGTCCGCAATGATGGTGAACAGCTGGTCCTCAAATTGTTCCACAATCTGACGTTTGACAACAATGGCACTTCCAGGCACCAGTTTGATATTGACCATGTTACCCGAATGTGAAAAATCAAGGATATTTTTCGAGCGGACCTTTGCCAGGCCCACCTTAGGCAGACCGTAAATATAGCCCTTGTCAGCTGCTGGCACCTTGATGATACCCAACTCCTTGATATCCCGGGAAACCGTCGCCTGGGTTGCATGGACCCCCATAGCCTCCAAGCGTTCCACAATCTCTTCCTGGGTATCGATCGGATAGCGGACAACCAAATCTTTTATTACTTCTAAGCGTTCTCGTTTATTCATCTTTCTTAAATTCCTCGTGTGCTTGCTCAACCAAGTCACCAATCTGACCCACAACCATATTTTCTGGCTGGTCAGATTTTTCCAAATGAGCCAAAAATTCAATATTGCCCTGACCGCCCTGAACCGGAGAAAAGCTGAGCGCCTTAACGATAAAGCCAGTCTCCACGGCCATCTTGGTCACGTCCTGCAAAACTTTGACATGAATCTGCTTGTCTTTAACGATACCATTTTTACCAATCTGCTCCCGTCCCGCTTCAAACTGAGGCTTGACCAAGGTTACGACCTGACCGCCGTCTGCCAAAATATTATGCAGAGCTGGCAAGATCAGACTGAGCGAAATAAAGCTGACATCAATAGAGGCAAAACTTGGCTGTCCCTGGTCAAAATCAACCAGTTCAGCATAGCGGAAATTGTACTGCTCCATGGAAATTACACGCTCATCTTGCCGAAGTTTCCAAGCCAATTGATTGGTCCCAACGTCCACGGCGTAAACCAGCTTGGCGCCAGACTGGAGCATGACATCCGTAAAGCCGCCTGTGGAAGCACCAATATCAATGGTCGTCTGCCCTTCAACAGAAATTCCAAAGACCTGCAAGGCCTTCTCTAATTTGAGGCCACCACGGCTGACATATTTTAATTTCTCACCCTTGAGCTTAAGCTCGGTCCCTTCATCGATTTTCTCGCCCGGCTTGTCATAGCGCTCGCCATTGATGACATTGACCACCAGGCCCGCCATGACGCCTCGCTTGGCCTGCTCCCTAGTCTCAAAAAGCCCCTGCTTGTAGGCTAGCACATCTACTCGTTCTTTACTCATTGATTCGTAAACTTTCTAAAATCTTAATGATATTGTCAGACTTGAAATCATAATCCTGAGTCAATTCCTCAAGAATTTTTATAGACTTATCCAAGGCTTCCTCAAGAAGACTCTTAGATTCATCTAAGCCCAACAAAGCTGGAAAAGTTGCTTTCTCAGCCACATGATCCTTATTAGGCGTTTTCCCTAATTCTTCAAAACTTGCTGTCACATCCAAAATATCATCCCGAATCTGAAATGCATACCCAATCAGCGAGCCCAATTGCCACAATTTCCCTTGGACATATTCTGACTGCTCTGCGATAATACCAGCTGCATAGAAAGGATAAGTCAGGAGACGACCAGTTTTGTTCTCATGAATCTTGAAGAGTTCCGTAGCCTCCAGCACCTGCCCCTCCCCTTTCATATCCAACATCTGTCCCCCAACCATACCAAATGTGCCTGAGGAAGTGGCTAGGAACTGAACTAACTGAACAATAATGGGTGATGGTAAGTCGGCACGGGCTACCAAATCAAAGGCATCCAGAAAAAGGCTATCCCCCGCCAAAATAGCTGTAGCTTCGTCAAACTGTTTGTGGTTTGTCAACCGACCTCGACGGTAATCATCGTTGTCCATGGCAGGTAAATCATCATGGATAAGACTTCCCGTGTGAATCATTTCCAAAGCAGCAGCAATTTGATAGTGGGCTTCTGTCACTGTCTTGCCAAATCCCTCCAAAACCTCCAGCAGGATGAGGGGACGAAGGCGTTTCCCTCCTGCTTCTATTGAGTATAGGATCGACTCAATCAACTCTTCCGAAACACAGGTGTGGGTGTTCCTGTAGTAATTTTCAATGGTTGAGCCTATGAGATTGAATTTATCCATACCTAAACCATCTCACTTTCACTACCATCTGCCTGCATGACCTTAACCAGAGTCTTTTCTGCATCAGCCAAGGTTTTCTGCAAGTCCTTGGACAGGACCATACCCTTTTGAAACTCAGCCAGAGCCTCTTCTAAGGCTACATCTCCCTGCTCCAAACGGGTCACAATTCCCTCAAGTTCTGCTAAATTTTCTTCAAATGTTTTCATTTTTTTGGACATCCTTTACCTCCACATCCACACGACCATCCTTCATGACAATGGTCAACTGCTCATCTTTTTCAATCTTTTCTACGCTATCAATGACCCGACCAGCCTGCTCCAGCATGGCATAACCGCGCGCCACGATGCGGCTGGTATCCAGCATGGTCATGGCCTCTATCAGCTTGTCAGCCTTGGCCATTTTATTGTCGTAAATGTTGGCCATATTGCTCTTGAGCAAGCGTTGTAACTGGCTGACCTTCTCCTGATAACGGCTGACTTTCTGGGGCAATTGCAAGCCCCGTAGGCGTTGCTGGAGCAGGACACTGGCCTGCTTGTTATCCCCGAAAATCTCTTTCATCCTAGTCTGTAGCTGGCTGGTCAACCGGTCTAATTTTTGCACATAGCCATCATAAAGCCGTTCTGGCTGCCTGAAAATAACCGACTGACTGATTTTGTCCAGCTGACTTTGCCGAAACTTAATCCGATTGGTCATAGCCTGGTAGGCACGGTTTTCCTGCTGGTTCAAATAGCCTAAGAGGTCCGCCTTGGTCACCGGTGTCGCCAATTCTGCTGCTGCCGTCGGGGTCGCTGCCCGTCTGTCTGCCACAAAATCCGCCAAGGTCGTGTCCGTCTCATGGCCCACACTAGAAATAATCGGAATTCGCGATTCAAAAATGGCTCGAACCACCATTTCCTCGTTGAATGCCCAAAGGTCCTCAATAGACCCACCACCACGACCGACAATTAAGACATCCAAATCCTCCCTGCTATTTGCTTTCTGGATATTGGCAGCTACTTCCTGAGCCGCTCCCTCACCCTGCACTTTGGTCGGGTAGAGAACAATTTCCACACCAGGAAAACGCCGACTGACTGTCGTGATAATGTCCTGAATGACCGCGCCGCTTGGACTGGTAATGACACCAATTTTCTGGGTAAAGCGAGGCACTTGCTGCTTAAATTCCTGCTTGAACAAGCCTTCTGCAGTCAAGGACTGCTTGAGTTGCTCAAACTTGATTGCCAAGGCTCCGATGCCGTCTGGCTCAGCTTTTTCAATGACGATCGAATAGGATCCACTTGGCTCATAGAGCTGGACCCGACCAATCGCATTGATTTTCATACCTTCTTCCAGCTCAAAGCCCAGATTTTTGTAAATACCTGCCCACATGGTCGCCTGGATAACTGCCTTGTCATCCTTGAGGGAAAAATACTGGTGGGTCGGACGCTTGCGGAAATTGGATACCTGCCCTGTCAAATAAACTTTTTCTAGATAGGGATCACGGTCAAATTTTAATTTTAAATACTTGGTTAAATGACTAACCGACAAATAGTCAACCATGTCAGCTCCTTCTGTCTATATCTCTTTCATTATACCAAAAATCGCAAGATTATTCAGAATTAGAGAATAAATTTGTAATTGCTTTCTTGTGCCTTTTTAGAAATTTTACTATATAATATACTTGAACAAACTTAGGAGTTTTATATGAAGTTAGACAATCAACGACAAAGTAAAAATATAGAGGACAGACGTGGTCAATCCAACGGTGGCTCCTTCTTTCCTGGAGGAACCAGTCGAAGTGGCTCTTCCGGTGGTGGCATGCTCTTGGGGCTACTCTTTTCACGACTAGGCTGGAAGGGAAAAATCATCCTCTTCCTGGTCCTCATACTCTTTGGTGGTAGTTCAGGACTAAGAGGTCTATTGGGCGGTTCATCTGGAGTCAATCCCTATCAATCCGCTCAGGTATCAACTGCAGGGACTGAGGTCTCCGATGAGGATGCTGTCTTTATGAGTAAGGTCCTAGCCTCTACAGAAGATTTCTGGACCCAGGAATTTGACAAAAATGGCATGACCTACAAGGCTCCAACTCTGGTCTTCTACACTGACCAAACCAGCACAGGATGTGGAATGGGATCAGCCCAAGCGGGTCCCTTCTACTGTTCTGCTGACCGAAAAATTTATATCGATACCTCTTTCTATCAAGAATTAGGTAACCGCTACAAGGCTAAAGGTGACTTTGCCATGGCCTACGTCATTGCCCACGAAGTTGGTCACCATGTTCAAAACGAGCTAGAGGTCCTCGGTGCCTACCATAAGGAGCGCGCCCGTCTGTCTGACAAGGAAGGAAACGCCCTCAATGTTCGTCTGGAACTGCAGGCAGACTACTATGCTGGTGCTTGGGCCAAATTTGTCGATGGCCAAGGCATGCTAGATGCTGGTGACATCGACGAGGCCATGCAGGCAGCCCATGCAGTAGGTGACGATACCCTGCAAAAAGAAGCCTACGGCCGGACTGTCCCAGACAGTTTCACTCACGGTACATCCGAACAGCGCAAACGCTGGTTTGACCGTGGTTATACCTACGGAGACCTGGCACATGCTGACAGTTTCTCTGTTCCAAATCCATAAGATGTTAAGGTTGGGCATAAAGTCCAACCTATGGCTATTTGATTAGCAAAAACATATTGACGCAGGGGTTGATTGGCAGTTTCGTTCGCGTTTAACGCTCCGAATCAGTCCTAACCAATTGTGCGGGGGCGGGAAGACGAACTCTCTTTTCATTAGTCGAGTTCTTTCCCGCTCCCTTTTTTGTGACAGAAAAGGCGCCGACCTCAGTCGACACCTAAAGGAGATTAGGAAAAATCAAGAAAACCACTGTAAGCATTCTTGAATCCTGGGGTAAAAGGGTGTTCCCATTACTAGGAACACCCTTATTGTAAACCTTTACATATAAATTATAATCGGTCCAAAGACTGAATTTATAAAAATGTATATTAACCAGTAATAAAAGAGCAGAATAACCTGCCCTTCCATCTTCTATAATGACCGCTTAAAAGCCTCGAAAGTCTGCTCCATCAGCATGGTAATGGTCATCGGACCGACACCACCTGGAACAGGAGTGATGTGACTAGCAAGTTCGGCAACTTCATCATACTTGACATCGCCAATCAGCTTGCCATTTTCATCACGGTTCATCCCCACATCAATGACAACTGCACCTGGTTTGACAAATTCCTTGGTGACAAAATGTCCACGGCCGATAGCTACCACCAAAATATCCGCCTGACGAGCCAAGTCTGGCAAGTTTTTGGTCCGAGAATGGGCAATGGTCACAGTCGCATTGGCATCCAAGAGGAGCTGGGCCATGGGCTTACCAACAATATTTGAACGGCCAATGACTAGAGCTGATTTACCTTCCAAGTCAATCTGGTATTCCTTAAACATCTCCATAATTCCAGCAGGAGTTGAAGGAATCATGACTGCATGACCAGACCAGAGTTTCCCCATATTGGTCGGATGGAACCCATCTACATCCTTGTCCGGATCAATAGCCAAGAGCACCTTTTCTTCATCAATATGAACAGGTAGAGGCAGTTGGACCAGGATACCGTGCCAATTCTCATCTTGATTATACTTGTCAATCAGGTCCAATAATTCATTCTCTGAGATAGACTCTGGGAGGCGAACAACGTCACTCTTAAAACCAGCAGCCAAAGCCGAACGTTCCTTGTTTCGTACATAGACCTGGCTGGCAGGATCTTCACCAACCAAAATGACCACAAGACCTGGAACCAAGCCTGTCTTTTCTTTCATTTCTGCGACCTTGTCTGCCAGGGCCGTCTGCAATTTCGCCGCCAGGGCTTTACCATCAATAATTGTCATGCCAACTCCTTATTGTTTTCTTTCATTATACAAAAAACAGAGACAATTTCCCAACCTGCTCTGCTATTTTTCAAAGAAATAAGAAAAACCCCGAACAATGCCGGAGTTACTGGTCTATAGTACCTTAGATAAGAAGTCCTTGGTTCGCTCTTCCTTGGTCTGGTCAAAGACTGCTTCAGGACTGCCCATCTCAACGATATAGCCCCCATCCATGAAGATAACTCGGTCTGCAACCTCCTTGGCAAAGCCCATCTCATGGGTCACGATAACCATGGTCATCCCTGCCTTGGCCAAATCCTTCATAACCGCCAATACCTCTCCAACCATTTCAGGGTCAAGGGCTGATGTCGGCTCATCAAAGAGGAGCACATCTGGGTCCATAGCCAGACCACGCGCAATGGCAATCCGCTGTTGCTGACCACCTGAGAGACTTTGTGGATAGGCCTGGGCCTTGTCTGGCAAACCAACCTTTTCTAACAATTCCAAGGCTTTTTTCTCAGCCTCTGCCTTGGCAATCCCCTTGGTCTTAATGGGCGAAAGGGTGATATTTTCCAGAACAGTCATATTGGGAAATAGATTAAACTGCTGGAAGACCATGCCCATCTTCTCTCGCATCTTGAAAATATCGTTGGACTTATCCGTAATATCCACGCCCTCAAAGGTCACCGTCCCCTTGGTTGGTACCTCAAGTAGGTTCATGGTCCGCAAGAAAGTCGATTTCCCAGATCCTGACGGTCCGATAATAACCACTACCTCTCCCTGCTCCACATCCAAGTCAATTCCTTTCAGAACTTCATTTTCCCCGAAATACTTGTGTAAATCTCTAATTGAAATAATTGTTTCCGCCATCTTAATGGCCTCCCTTGTTCATTTTCTTCTCAAAATGCTGGATGACAAGCGTCAGCAAGCTGGTCAAAATCAAGTAATAAAATGCTGCAAAAATCAGTGGCTCCAAAGGAATATAAGTCGTAGACGAAACCGTCGTTGCCCCATTCCAAAGCTCCATAACCCCAATCGTAGACAGGAGTGAGCTATCTTTGACAATGGTCACAAATTCATTTCCCAAAGCTGGAAGGATATTCTTAATGGCCTGTGGCATGATGACATAACGCATGGCCTGTTTTGGTCTAATCCCTAGAGAATAGGCCGCCTCCAGCTGCCCTTTAGGAACCGCGTTGATACCTGCCCGGACCACCTCTGACACATAGGCACCTGAGTTCATCGATAGGATAATAATACCTGGTAAAAGACGGGTCAAGTCAACAGACAAAATCCCCAACTGGAAGGTCGGTGCCGCAATGTGTGTCATGGTAAAACCAATCATAATCTGCACCACCATTGGCGTACCACGAAAAATCCATACATAGATATTGGCAAACCAAGCCAAGATTTTATACTTGCTCCGCTGGGCAAAGGCTAACAAGACACCGATGATGCTCCCGAAAAGCACGACAAAACTGGCAATGATGAGAGTTACCAAGGCCCCATAATTAAAATAAGCAATATAATCATTCAAAAAAGAAAAATTCATTTCATCCACTACTCCATTTTTTCATATACTCACTACTATACCACGTCGTGAATAAATATGCAACATCCCTGTCTAAAATATTCATCATTTAAACTAAAAAGCACCCGAAGGTGCATTCTACTACTTATTAGTACAACAATTCGTAGATTTCCATTGCAATCAAGTCGATGCTGTCAAACGTATAGGTTTCACGAGCAGCAACATCACGCAAGGTATATACTGAACCATTTTCTTCATCGTAGCTGTAGGCAACTTCAGCAACGACAACACCTTCACGCTCAAAATTACGCTTGAGGGTACCACCATCACCCGCCATCGCTTCCAGACGATTGATGATTCTCACTAAGTGTGATTCCATAATCTTTCTCCTCTTCTTAGTATAGGTATATTTTACCACAAAGTAACTGAAAAGTCTCATTTTTACACGTTTTTGTTGCATACACCCGCACATTTTTCTGCAAATAGACTAGCAAATAGCAATTTCTTGATTTTTTCCTAAAACTTGTTATAATTAAATTACATTTGACCTTTATTGACCATTTGAGCAAAGGTCACATTTTTTCAAAGAAAGAGGTAGAATTATGCTCTGCAAAAACTGTAACATCAATGACGCAACCATCCATCTCTACACCAACCTAAACGGCAAACAACAGCAGGTAGACCTCTGCCACAACTGCTACCAAATCATGAAGACTGACCCCAACAACGCCATTCTCCGTGGCCTAGGCGATTTCAACCCTAACAACATGGATCCCTTCAGTGAATTTTTCAATCATTTGGGAGGATACCCTGACAACACACCAGCTGGACGTGACCGCAACCAGACACCTCCGACCCAGCCTGGAGGAGGGAACCGAGGCGGCGGCCGCTCCAATCAGCCTGGCGGAGGTATCCCGCAAGCACCGCAACAGCCAAACGGCCTCTTGGAAGAATTTGGTATTAACGTGACCGAGATTGCTCGCCGTGGAGATATTGACCCGGTTATCGGACGCGACCAAGAAATCACTCGCGTAATTGAGATTCTCAACCGCCGGACCAAGAACAACCCCGTCCTCATCGGTGAGCCCGGTGTTGGTAAAACGGCCGTTGTCGAAGGTCTGGCCCAGAAAATCGTAGACGGAGATGTCCCACATAAACTCCAAAATAAGGAAGTTATCCGCCTAGACGTTGTTAGCTTAGTGCAAGGAACAGGTATCCGTGGACAATTTGAAGAACGCATGCAAAAACTAATGGAGGAAATTCGCAACCGTAAGGAAGTCATTCTCTTTATCGACGAAATCCATGAAATTGTCGGAGCAGGTTCTGCTGGCGACGGCAACATGGATGCCGGCAACATTCTCAAACCAGCTCTTGCCCGTGGCGAAATGCAACTGGTCGGAGCAACCACCCTCAATGAATACCGTATTATCGAGAAGGACGCCGCCTTGGAACGCCGCATGCAACCTGTCAAGGTTGAGGAGCCAAGCGTCGAAGAGACCATTACCATTCTCAAGGGCATCCAGGCTAAGTACCAGGACTACCACCACGTTAAGTATTCAGATCAGGCTATTGAAGCTGCAGCTGTCCTTTCCAACCGCTACATCCAGGACCGATTCCTGCCTGACAAGGCCATTGACCTATTGGATGAGGCGGGTTCCAAGATGAACCTGACCCTCAATTTCATTGATCCGAAAGAGATTGACCAACGCCTGATCGATGCTGAAAATCGCAAAGCCCAGGCTACTCGTGATGAAGATTACGAAAAAGCTGCTTACTTCCGCGACCAGATTGCCAAATACAAGGAAATGCAGCAGGCGACTATCAGTGAAGAGGACATTCCACTCATTACTGAGAAGGAAATTGAGGCCATTATCGAGCAGAAAACCAATATTCCTGTCGGAGATTTGAAGGAGAAAGAACAATCTCAACTCATCAACCTAGCTAGCGACCTCAAGGCTCATGTGATTGGCCAAGACGATGCCGTGGATAAGATTGCCAAGGCCATTCGTCGCAATCGCGTCGGATTGGGTGCGCCCAACCGTCCAATCGGTTCCTTCCTTTTCGTTGGTCCAACCGGTGTCGGTAAGACCGAGCTTTCTAAACAGCTGGCCATCGAGCTCTTCGGCTCAGCTGATAGTATGATTCGCTTTGATATGTCTGAGTACATGGAAAAACACGCCGTTGCCAAATTGGTCGGTGCCCCTCCTGGCTATGTCGGCTATGAAGAGGCCGGGCAATTGACTGAGAAAGTGCGCCGCAATCCCTACTCGCTCATTCTCCTGGATGAGGTAGAAAAGGCCCATCCAGATGTCATGCACATGTTCTTGCAGGTCCTGGATGACGGTCGCTTGACAGACGGGCAAGGTCGGACTGTTTCCTTCAAAGATACTATCATTATCATGACCTCCAATGCCGGTACTGGTAAGGTTGAGGCCTCTGTCGGTTTCGGTGCTGCTATGGAAGGGCGGGCTCAATCAGTCCTCGGTCAGCTTGGTAACTTCTTCAGCCCAGAATTTATGAACCGTTTCGACGGTATCATCGAATTCCAGCCGCTTAGTAAGGATAATCTGCTTGAAATTGTCAGCCTCATGCTGGAAGATGTCAACAAGCGCTTGTTTGCCAACGGCATCAGCCTCCATGTGACAGACAAGGTCAAGGAAAAATTGGTCGACCTGGGCTATGATCCAAAAATGGGTGCCCGTCCGCTCCGCCGAACCATTCAAGACCAGATTGAAGATGCTATCACGGACTTCTATCTGGAAAATCCAACGGAGAAAAATCTCCGCGCTGTCATGTCCAGCAAGGGAGACATTCAGATTAAGGCGCAAACCGTCGCCAAAGTCAAAGAAGTCTAAAGGGATACTCAGTCTAGTTTCATCTATAAAAAGAAAACAGAGCCTGTTTCAAACGAACAGGTTCTGTTTTTGAAAGAGAAAAAACTAAATCATCGCGAACATCGAGATGATCGCAAGAGCGCCTATTTGCAACCAATCATCCTTGCCCGCCCTATAACTGATGAAGAAATCAATCAACAGGAGTGATGTTGGAACGCAATTTGACAAACTGTGCAACGCCATCTTCTATAGTCATAGTTAGATGTTCCGTATGCACCAAATAATCTAGGTGGGCCATGGTCTCACCGCTAGCAAACCATTTCTGAGCCTTTGGAAAGGCCTCCCAACTATCAGCCTTAATGCGCCAACTAATCCGTGCCGATACATCCCTGACAGTGACCTTTTCACCCTCCGAAATGCTATCTAAAATTTCCTGTAAACGTTCAAAATGATGGGTTTCTAAAACTCCAATCCGCTCCAAATGATTTTCAATAGGCTTACGATGGCCAGGCAAGATTAAACGCAGCGGTGTTCGTCTTAATTTATCCAGGGTTGCTAGATAGGTTCCTAGGATATTGGGATAATCCCATCCCCAAAAGGTAATATTAGGAGTAATCGGATCCAGAACCGTATCTCCGCCAATTAAGAGCTGTTTCTGACGGTCCAATAAACCGATGTGCCCTGGTGTATGGCCTTGGAGATTTATAATTTCAAATTTAAAGCCTCCAACCTTGAAATACTTGCCAATCTCAAGGATATCAAAAGGGACCTGACTAGGTAGATGAAACTTGAAACCAGGGTTGTCCTCCACAGCCATCTCATCCCTGGAGATACCATATAGCTGACGATAATCATTCATCCTGTCCCAATAAGGACCCGTTGCCATCTCATTCATCAAAATCCCATCCACACGACCAGCATAAATTTTAGCGCCAGCCTGATAAAACCTTGTCGCTAGCCCTGTGTGATCTGCATGGAGATGGGTCAAAACCAGGTCAACATCCTTCATTTCCAATCCTAATTCAGCCAATCCTGCTAACATAGCTTCAAAAGATTCTGGATGATTGTAGCCCGTGTCAATCAAGACCGACCTTTCCGGACTTTTTATCACGTAAACATGGATTTCTCTCAATGGACTATTGGGCAATACAATGGGAAAAGTATAAATATTTGGATAGATTTCCTTCATGAGCCCCTCCTTTTGTAATCGTTTTCCATAATCTAAGTATAGCACATTATAGAGCCTGGAAATTATTACACTTAATAACATCTTCCATAAGGAAAAATAATGAAAAAATGGTATAATGTTAACAATTCAAGCTCTTAAACATCAAGCGAGGAAAATATGGAACAGATTGCAGTATTTGGAGAAAAACAAGTAGGAGTCGACTATCAATTACGCCAGGGAGTCTATGCTGTTATTCCAAATGAAGAAAATGATAAGATTATCCTGGTTCAAGCACCAAATGGCGCCTGGTTTTTACCGGGTGGAGAAATTGAAAAAGGCGAAAACCAGCTCATTGCCCTGGAAAGAGAATTGATGGAAGAACTGGGATTTACAGCTGAAATTGGGCATTATTATGGTCAGGCGGATGAATATTTTTATTCCAGCCATCGAGATACTCACTTCCACAACCCTGCCTACATCTACCAGGTTAAAAGCTATCATCAAATCGGACAACCACTAGAAGATTTTAATCATCTTGCCTGGTTTCCCATCCGAGAAGCCCTTGAAAAATTAAAACGAGGTAGCCATAAATGGGGCGTGCAACAATGGATTTTAGATCAAAAAACACTATAAAAGACTAGTCAAATCTTGCTGATAGTGCTATAATGAAGTCATAGAGTTAGAGGAGGTTTTGCATGAAAATTATAAATACAACCAATAGCCATAGCCAGTTGGTTCAAAATCAACTTGCCAATACGGATGCATTTTTGGTAGAGACTTATTCTGCGGGAAATACTGATGTTATCTTCACTCAGGCTCCCCGCCACTACGAACTCCTCATCAGCAATAAATACCGCTCTGTCCAACAGTCAGAAATTGAAAAAATCCGTGATTTTTTCCTTCATCGCAAGATTGATGAACGGAAGATAAACAAAGCAGCCATCCGCACAATCCACACAGATAAATTGATTGAGATGTCCTTCCCAATCGTCAGCGAAATCTAAGAAACCAGAACGGTTTCTTTTTTTAGACGAAAAAGCCTATCTTTCGATAGACTTTGTCATATCATTATGCCTCAAATCCAGTTGCTACTGCTTCAGCAAAGTTTTCTTCCACTACGCTTGCACAGTGGTCACAGATTGTCGCACCATAACTGCGTTCTACAACACTAGTGTCAATACGGCGACAACGATCACACACTTCACCGGCTGCACGTTCTACAGTAAAGGCAACTTCTTCTACCAGAACAGCACTTTCAGGAGCTGCTTCCGTGGTTACTGTCAAGTTTGAAACGATGAGCAACTGAGCAAGGTCTGCATTCAAGCTCTCCAAGAAGGACTTGGTTTCAGCTGAGACATAGGCAGTCAAATGAGCTTCGAGTGACTTACCAATCACTTTTTCATTACGCGCTTCTTCCAAGGCTTTTTGTGCCTGAGTACGGAAGTTCATAAAGTTTTCCCAATCAACCAAAAGCTGCGCTTCATTAGCAAAGGTTTCCACCTCTGGCATTTCCGCCAATTGTACAAACTCTTCTGCTTCGTGTTCCAAGTATGACCAGATTTCTTCTGCTGTATGTGGCAAGATTGGGGTCAAGAGCTTGGTAATTTTGACCAAGATGTCATAGAAGACAGTTTGTATCTGACGACGAGCAAGTGATTTAGCACCATCAATGTAGACAACATCTTTGGCAAAATCGAGGTAGAAGGCTGACAAATCAAGGGTTACAAAGTTTACTACAGATTTGTAAATAGCCATGAAATCATAATTGTCGTAGGCTTCACGGATTTGAGCTACTAATTTATTGAATTTCACCAAGAGATACTGGTCAACAGAACGAAGCTCTTCGTAAGCTACCGCATCACTTGCAGGATTGAAATCAGAAGTGTTGGCAATCAAGAAGCGAAGGGTATTACGGATTTTACGGTAGGTTTCAGAAACCTGTCCAAGAATATCCATAGACACACGCACATCGTTTGAAGTATCCACAGATGTCACCCACAGACGCAAGATTTCTGCACCAAACTGTTTCTCTACATCACTTGGAAGGATTGTATTCCCTAGAGATTTAGACATCTTCATACCTTTACCATCCAATACAAAGCCCTGTGACAAGATAGCTTTGTATGGGGCATGACCATTTACAGCAACAGAGGTGATCAAAGATGAGTTAAACCAACCACGGTATTGGTCCGAACCTTCAAGGTAGAGATCTGCTGGGTAGGCAAGATTTTCACGGGCATTCATAACGCCATTCCAAGACGAACCTGAGTCAAACCATACGTCCATGATGTCAGTTTCTTTGGTAAATTCGCCATTTGGTGAACCTGGATGGGTGAAGCCTGCTGGCAAGAGGTCTTTTGCTTCTGATTTCCACCAGATAATAGAACCATGCTCTTCAAAAAGGGCAGCAACGTGGTCTGTAACTTCCTTGGTCATGATGGCTGTACCATCTTCTGCATAGAAGATTGGAAGCGGCACACCCCAAGCACGTTGACGTGAGATGACCCAGTCACCACGGTCACGGATCATGTTGTAAAGACGTGTTTTACCCCAAGATGGATTGAAAGTTGTTGCTTCGATTTGGTCCAAGATTTCCTGACGGAATTTAGAAACAGAGGCAAACCATTGCGGTACTGCACGCCAGATGATTGGCTTCTTGGTTCTCCAGTCAAATGGGTAGGAGTGATTGATGACTTCACTAGCAAGGAGCAAGTCGCCTAATTTTTCCTTAACCGTTGGTACAACCTTATCATAGAATTGTCCTTCAAAATCAGGACCCGCAGCTTCATTCATCAAGCCACGTTCGTTGACAGTTACAGCAACTTCCAAGCCATATTTGACACCGACATTGTAGTCGTCTTCACCAAATCCTGGAGCCGTATGGACGATTCCAGTACCTGAGTCTGTGGTAACATGGTCACCCAAGATGACCAATTCATCCACTTCTCTATCCCATGGGTGTTCGGTCACGATATATTCAAATTCAGCACCCTTGTGTTTTGAAATCACTTCGAAGGATTCCCAACCAAATTTAACTGCCAAGCTATCAACCAAGGCTTCTGCCAAGACATACTTACGCTCAGAACCAGCTGGTTGAACCAAGACATAGTCAATGTCTGCTCCCATTGTCAAACCGCGAGATGCCGTTACTGTAAATGGAGTCGTTGTCCAGACAACGATGTAGCTATCTGTATCCAAGAGTCCCTTGCCATCTTTGACCTTGTTAGCATAGTAAAGAGATGTTGAGTCAATGTCATGGTATTCGATTTCAGCTTCTGCAAGGGCAGATTCAGATGACCATGACCAGTAGACAGGCTTGGCACCACGGTAAATATAACCCTTGTCTGCCATAGCACCGAAGACACGGATTTGAGCTGCTTCATAGTCTTTAGTCAAGGTGATGTATGGATTTTCCCAGTCTGCAGAAACACCCAAGCGTTTAAAGTCATCCCGTTGTTTGTCAACCTGGCTAAGAGCGTAGTCACGGCACATTTCAAGATATTCAACCAGGTCCATTTCCTTGCGTTTGACACCTTGTTTTGCCAAGACTTGCTCAATAGGAAGGCCGTGTGTATCCCAACCTGGTACAAATGGAGCACGGAAACCAGACATTGACTTAGAGCGAACGATAATATCTTTAGAAATCTTGTTCAAGGCATGCCCAACGTGGATATTTCCGTTAGCGTATGGAGGTCCATCATGAAGATGAAAGGCTGGCTTGCCTGCGTTGAGTTCTTGACGACGGGCATACAAGTTTGCCTCGTCCCAAGCTTTTTGCCATTCAGGTTCACGTGTTGGTAAGCCTGCACGCATTGGAAAGGCTGTTTGACCTAGATTGAGTGTTTCTTTTAATTTCATCATTTCTCCTTTTTTATAGGGTAATTACCATTTTTATTTCATGTCCAGTCATTCCAGCTGACTGGAAACCGAGTTTTTCTAAGATGTACCGCATTTTATGATTGCCGATGACATAGCTAGTGACTAGCTGGTGGCAAGAAAATGTTTGCCTAGCTAGGACCATTACCTGTCGAATAACCTCCTGGCCGTAGCCCTTGTTTTGATAGGATTTATCAATCAGCAAGCGCCAGAGCAAGACCGTTTGCCTGTCCTTATCTACCGAAAGGAGGACAAAACCGACAATCCTTTTGCCAAGACGAACAGCCAGGGGATAGAGCCTCTCTTCCTCTCGATAAAGCCAGGCTTGAGCAAGCGAATACTCCACCGGAGCCACTTTACGCTTGTCTTCCTCTGCCAGACTTAAATCTAGCACGGCATCAAAATTTTCTTTCGTTACTTCTTCTAATCGTATCATAAGCATCAAAAAAACTCCCGCCAATAAGGACGAAAGTTCGTGGTACCACCTTAGTTTAGACAGAGTTTCCCCTATCCCTCTACGTTCGTAACGTGAACAGACGTTTTCCCCTACTTGAGTTCAAGGAAAAATACGCAAAATGATAACTCCTATTGAGTGAGTACAAGTCTTCCACCGTCACCTGCTCGCTAAACCTATCAATAATCGTTGTGTTTTTGCTTCATCAGTATGTAATTAGTCTGCTGATTGTTCCAATTCTGCTTCAATAGCAGCTGCCTGGCGATTGAGTTCAGCAATTTCTTCAGCTGTAAGCTGGCGAGTATAATCAAGGTTTAACTCTTCCAACTCCACATCTTCATCAATCGCTTTAACCAGGACCTCACGGAAAGCTTCGTCACTTGTCTGCAAATAAGACGCCGTTGGTTGGAGAATTTCTTCCCACTCAGCGTTATTTACAAGGGCAAGCTGGCTTTCCAAAGTAGAGCGAAGACGTTGATGGAAAACACGTGTCTTGTTCTTCAACTCCTCAGTCTCTACTGCAACCTTCTTAGCATTGTCTGTCGCCAAACGAAGTATTTCATTTGCCTTCTCTTTGGCTTCGTTGAGAAGATTGTGCGCATCATATTCAGCCTGTTGCTTAATATTAAAGGCGCGCTCTTCCGCTGCTGCTTTTACACGATCAGCTGTATCCTGGGCAATCAAGACAGATTGGCTCAACGATTCCTTCATCTGATCGAAGTAAGTGAGGCGTTCGCGCAAGGCTTTCAATTCTGCTTCGTGCTCTTGCTTCAGACGAACCAATTCCTCATAATCTCTGGTGACAATGTCCAAAAACTCATCAACTTCATCAGCATTATAGCCTCTGAATTTTGTCCCAAAGGTCTTATCTTTTAATTCAAGTGTTGTTAAGGCCATATTTCCCCCTATACTTTTGTCACTTCTATTTCTATTTTAAATTTCCCCTGCTTGGATGTTCCGAGCAGGTCTACCAATCGGAATCTTCCGAAGCCACGCACACTAACCAATTGACCTATTTCAAGAGTTTTTGAGACCTGACTAATTTCAGCATAGTCAACCTTGACCTTGTTTGACTCAATTAGCTTCACAACTGCTGAACGAGATAGTTGAAAAGCAGCAGCTACTAATTTATCCAATCGCAAACTGGAGGCCAGAATGACCCTCTTGTCAACCTGGATATGGTGCTCCAAGCACACTGATTCAGCTGTCCGCATCTTCCATTTTACAGGAACCTTGGCAATCCTTTCAACATCCATTAAGAGAATGGTGCTAAATTTTTCATCAATAAACAGGAGAATTTCCTGATCATTGATAAAAATATCTCCCAGAAATTTCCGCTGAATACCCAAACGATTTAAGAGTGTTCCTAAAATCTGCGAATGACTAAGCTGATGAAACTTTCTGTTAAAATCAACTTCTAAAATCGAAATTTCATAGTCAGCAAACTCTGGCAATTGATCGCTTGTTGAAATAATGAGCCTGCTATATTCCGTCGGAAGATGATGCCCACTCGAATGAGCAAAGAGATTAAACTTCCCGGCAATTGCTTCAATAATCATGACCTGTCTTGGATTAAGAAAATCTGTCAACCTGTCGATGGAAGTCCTATCTACAAATTGACACATTTCATAAATCCGCTCAACAAAATCTTGCTCCGACTTTTGATAGTGTTGCAGGATGACTTGCCTATCCTTCATAAAATTACCAATCCTATTAGAATTCTCGATAAGATTTGAAGAGACAGATAGGCCACCAAGATAGTGAAATCGAATCCACCAAATTGTAGGTTCAATCTTCTGAACGGTATCAAAATGGGCTCAACAAGCCATCTAATTAGTTGACCAATCCTAGATTGGACAAGAGCTGGAAACCAAGTCATGAGAGCATAAATCAATAAAATGCTTGCATAGACATCAATAGCCTTTAGCAGGATTTGTACTAGTAACCACATGATGTCTTACCGCTTCATATCGAAATCGAACTGCCCGTCCAAATGTTGGCCAGAGTTCACATTTCTCAACTCATCAATATTTACCCGAACATTAACCGGGGTCAATAGCCACATAGAATTGGAAACCTTTTTAAGATTTCCGGCCAAGACTGACCGAGCCCCATCCAGATAATCCAAACATCTCCTAGCTTGCTGCTCTGTCATAAATTGGAAATCAATTAAAATACTTGCATTTTCTAACAATAGATTCACAATCTCAGGTGCATCTTCGTATCGCTTAGGAAACTTAATGTCGATGGTTGTCTTCTTCTCTCTCTCAGGACCATTGATTGCGAGCAATTCTTGCTGCCGTTCATTCAACCGTTGAATATTGGCAACGGATTCCGAAGAATGACTCCCAGTTCCTCTTCTTTTTTCCAATGGTAAAGCCTGCTCTCTTGTAACTTCTTTCTTAGCAACTTGCAATTTGGGCTGTTCATTGGGCATTTGATGGCCGGTTGAATCTTCTAATTCAGCACTATCATCCACTTCAAAGTAGGTGAAAAAATTTTTAAATGTATCTCTGAATGCCACTTTTACTCTCCCTTACTAAAAAATGCTGTCCCAATGCGAACAAAAGTCGAGCCCGCCTCAATTGCTTCCTTGAAATCTCCACTCATTCCCATACTTAATTCCGTAAAAGGCATATTAGGGAGATTCAAATTTGCTAATCTTTCTCTGATTGCGTTTGTTTGATGAAAAATTTGACTGAGCTGTTCTTTATCAGCATTGATAGGTGCCATGGTCATGAGACCGACCAATCTTACCTTATCTAACCCAGCCAATTCAACCAATGCCGGTTCAATCTCTTCCTCGTAAAAACCATGTTTTGATTCTTCTTTAGAAACATTGACCTGTAAAAAGCAGTTGATTGGTTTCTTTGCCCGTTTTTGAATTTCCTCTGCTAACTTAAGAGAGTCTAAGGCATGGAAGTAATCAACAAAATTGATAACATCCTTGACTTTTCTTCTTTGCAGGGTTCCAATCAGATGCCAGCTTACTGCCTGGTCTTGCAGGGCATGGTACTTATCGAGAAACTTGTCCACCCGATTTTCCCCAATATCTGTCACACCAGCTTCAATCAATTCTCTAGTAATAGAGCTGTCAACATACTTTGTGACAGCTATTACCTTTACCGATTCTAATGGGCGACCAGCTTCCAAACAGGCTTGTTCAACTGCTTGGCCCACCCTTGCAACGTTTTCTTTTATGGTCATACTAGCGATTTCTGAAGAATGGTGGAGTGTCTAACTCATCTTCATCTTCTTCGACTGTAAATTTCTCAACCGAAATACTAGGACGTGCTTCAAGCTCAGAAGATTTCAACAAATTCTCGCGACGTAAATCCCATTCACCAAATGCTGAAGCTTTTGGAACTTCTGCTTGTTGAACAGAAGAAGGAGTTGGTGCCGGTGTTGAGGTGTAGTCAAAGCGAGCCGCAGAACGGGCTGCAGAAACGACCTCAGGACGGTGATGTTTGGTTGTACCTGATGGCGATGTTTTAGCAGAAGGTCCATCCTGACGAACACCTGTCGCAACAACGGTTACGCGGATTTCATCTTTCATCGATTCATCGATTGATGTACCCAACCAAATGTTTACACCTTGACCGGCTGCCTGATGAACGATTTCTGAAGCTTCTTCTGCTTCTGTCAAGGTCATATCGTAACCACCGGTCACATTGACAATGACATCGTCAGCACCATCGATAGTTGTTTCCAATAATGGTGAATAAATCGCCTTGCGAGCCGCCTCAATGACACGGTCCTCACCAGTACCGATACCAATACCCATAAGGGCGTTGCCTTTATTTTCCATCACAGTCTTCACATCCGCAAAGTCCAAGTTGATCAAACCTGGGTTAGTGATGAGGTCTGTGATCCCTTGAACACCTTGACGAAGGACATTGTCTGCTTCACTCAAGGCTTCCAAAAGCGGAGTTTTCTTATCAACAATCTCAAGGAGGTTGTTGTTTGAAATAATCAAGAGAGTATCTACTTGCTCACGCAGACCATCAATACCTTCGATAGCAAAGTTACCACGCTTGTTTCCTTCGAAACCAAATGGGCGAGTTACAACTGCTACAGTAAGGGCACCCAACTCTTTGGCGATACGGGCGATAACTGGTGCAGCACCTGTACCAGAGCCTCCACCCATACCAGCTGTAATAAAGACCATATCTGCACCTGAAAGAACTTCTTTCAGAGTTTCTTCGCTTTCCTCAGCAGCCTTACGACCAACTTCAGGTTGACCTCCAGCACCAAGACCACGAGTTAACTTAGGTCCCAATTGGATGACTGTTTCAGCTTTTGAACTGCTCAAAGCTTGAACATCTGTGTTAGCCGCAATAAATTCTACGCCAGCTACACCTTCTTCAATCATGCGGTTGATAGCATTTCCGCCGCCACCGCCGACACCAATAACTTTAATTACAGCACCAGTATTTGCCGTTTCAAATGAAATTGTCATAGATTATTTACCTTTTCCTTCATTCATTATTCAAACATACTTCCAAAGAGACCACGGATACGATCGGTCAACTTAACTTTTGGTTCCTCGTTTTGACCATATTCTTCTTGTCCGTATGGTTTTACGGTCGTATCATATACCGGTTCATCAGCGATTTCATCTTCAAAATCTCTTACAGGCTGTTGAACTTGAACTCGACTTGTTGGTTGAATATCAACTGGTTTGATACGTAGCTGAGCCTCACCGTTTACAGCATATTGTGCAATTTTTTCCACTTCACTCAGGTGACCGACATACTCAACTAGGCTAATCACATGTGCGAAGGATGGATTACGGATACCAATTTGATTTGGTACGAAGATTTTTGTCGTTACACCAAAAACTTCTTCTGCTAATTCTTCAACACCTGGAAGAATTGCTCCACCACCGACAAGAACGATCCCGCCTGGTAATTCCAATGCTCGTGTTCTTTCCAAATCTTGTTTGATTTTATTGAAAATCTGGCGAAGACGAGCAGCAATCACTTCTGACAAGTACAATTCTGTTACTTCAACAGGCTTGCTTTCTCCAATCACTTCAACAGTGAATGTTTCTTTTTCAGTTGCATCTGCTGGATAAGCGATACCGTAGTTGTATTTAAGATTTTCAGCAATACTTTGAGATGTAGTAAGGACTTTAGAGATATCCTTGGTGATGTAGTCGCCACCTTCTTGGTAGATATTCGTGTATTGGAGCTCTTGGCCACGCATAACTGCAACAGTTGTCTGACCACCACCGAGGTCAATCACCGTAGCACCAAATTCACGTTCACCTTCATTGAGAACGGACCTTGTTAGGGCCAGAGGAGAAATCACAACATGTTCAACTTGGATTCCAGCTCTCTCAACGGTTTTACGTAGATTGTGCAAAATAGTTCTTGGACCTGTGTAGAGCATACCCCGCATCTCTAGACGGATCCCCATCATTCCACGGGGATCTTTGATTCCCTGGAAGCCATCCACCACAAATTCCTCTGGAATAAAAGAAATCACTTCTCTCTCTGGTGTGATGCTCTTGGTCAAGGCTGATTTAACAACATTTTCAACGTCCAAGTCTGTAATTTCTTGGGAATCTGTTGTGACTGGAATCATCCCTTGAGTAGGCTCGATTTGCAAAAGGTTTGCTGGCAAACCGACGTTTACCTTATCGATGCGAATCCCAGATTTTTCTTCAGCCTGTTCTAAGGCCTTTTTAATTGCTGCGGCTGCAACATCAATGTTAACGATAATCCCGTCCTTGACCCCAGCACTCTTAACGTTACTTACTCCAATAACGTTCATTTCATTATCAATATATTCCGCAACCAAGACTTTAACGGAGCTTGTACCAATATCTAATCCCGTGAAAAAGCCGTTTCTAGCCATTCTGTCAGTCCTCTCTTACTTTCATCTCATTTTAAAAAAGCATCCATTTTTTAGATAAATAGAATTATTCATCCTTAATTATACCATATAACATTCTAAAATGGCTATTTTTCATGCTTATTTCTAAAAGATTTTTTCTCATTTCCTTGCTTTATAAAGCATAACTGTAAACTCCAACTTCCATATCTATCATACTCGGCAAAATGAGCTGGCGAGCAATTTTTGGATAGTAGGGAAGCTTGATATCTAGCTCTGAAACTGGCACCAGGACGACGTTGCCATCAGCCATGGTCAAGGTCAACAAATCCTTGGTTGCTTTAGTAGGTGTCAAATCGATAGTCAGGATATTGGCGCGAATATTCTCATCAATTTCAGCTAGCTGTAAAGCCATTTTTTTCAACAATTCCCTGTCAGTTGTGTGAACCATTGTTGCATTCAGAGGCATATTTTCTTCCTCAGTAGGAACCTCTGAAACCTCGCCACTAGATAAGATGGAGTAAAATTGATTATTCTCTGTGATAAAACCAAGCTCTTTATATTCTTCTAATTCTAGCAAAAAGCGATTAGGCAGCTGGAATTGAACAGATACGTCCTTGATTAGATTACTTCTGTTGACGATATTCTTGGTGTAGGATTTTCGGTTGAGAAGGACAGATAGGACATAGTCCTTTTCATGGATATTACTGTACTCTTTTACCAATTCTTCCGAAATATGCTCATTTCCTTTTACCTGAATATCTTTCAATTTACCAAAAGGGCTAATCAGATAGGCAGAAGAGAGAATGATGAGGAGCCCAGCTAAATAAAGCGGAATAGATTTAAGGAGGGCATCCTTAGGAATTCTAGCTTCTGTTTTCTTACTCTTTTCTCCTGCTTTTTTTCGTCCAAATGGAAAGAAAGACCTTTTTGAAACAGGTGTTACTTCAGTCTCTGTCTGGTCTTCTGCCTGCTTGATTTCCTCTTCCTGGATTTGTTGGTGCTCTTTGAACTTTTCCTTCCAGTTCCTGAAAAATTCGCTGGCTTCATCTGGATCCAAGTCTTCCAATGCTATAGGTTCAGCATCGGTCTCTCCATCCTCAAAAGAACTTTCCTCATCGCCTTCTACATGCGAATGTTCATCAGCTCGCTCTATATCACTTTGCTCTTCTGAAAAGGACTCAGATTCTACCTCCTGGTCTTCAGTTCCCTCCATCTCTTGGACCTCTACAAGTTTTTCGTTTTCATCAGAAATCAGTTGTTCATCTTTGTGGCCCATTGGCACCTCCACCCTCAATATCTGACATCAAAATAGCATAGAAACTATCTACCGACTGGATTTCATTGGAGTTTTCCATTTGTGTGACAAATTGGTCTTTATTGGTCAACAAATAACCCACTTCATCAAAAAGTGACTCCAGCGTCAAAAATTCTTCATCCAATTTTCGTGAATAGCCCTTATTGACCGCATAATTGGCATTCTCAATCTGGTCTCCTCGACTGGCCTTTAATCCAAGCGGGACAATCAGATGCAGCTTTTTCATGGCAATCAACTCAAAGAGGGTATTGGAGCCACCACGGGTCACTACCACATCCGCCAAATCCATCAAGGGCTGATAGAGCTCCGTCACATAGTCCACACGATAGAGGTGCTGTTCCAGACTGTTGAGACTGCTATCTCCAGTCAGATTGATAATGTTAAATCGCTCGGTCAAGGCCGATTTATGCTGACTAATCAGGTCATTAAAAACCTTGGCACCGCCCGAACCACCAACAAAAAGTAAAGTTGGCAGCTCTTTATCAAACTGTTTCAGAATTTCCAGCAGTTGAATAGGGGTGACTTTCTTCTTGGTCTGACCTACCTTGGTCACTGCCCCCACATGTTTAACCTTTGTCAGTGACAGTGGTTGCTCAAAAGTGCTATACATGGTTGTAGCGAATTTATAGGCAATGCGATTGGCCAGTCCCATAGACAAATCTGATTCGTGAATGTAAACTGGCACGCCGAGAGCCTTGGCAGCAATGACAGGCGGAACGGATACAAAACCACCTTTTGAAAAGAGGGCTTGAGGACGGATTTTGCCAATAATCACTAAGGATTGGACAATCCCCCAGGCAACCTTAAAGACGTCCAGCATATTCTGCCAGCTAAAGTAACGGCGCAGTTTACCTGTGGCAATGGAATGGAAGGTCACGTCCAGACCAGACTGGCTAATCTGTTCATGCTCAATCCCTTTTTCATCTCCAATATAGTGAACTTCCCAGCCTTCTTCCAAAAAACGCGGGATTAGGAGGAGGTTGAGAGTCACATGACCGACTGTTCCCCCACCCGTAAATACGATTTTTTTCATTTGTTTTTCAACTCCTCAAAGGTGTCGAGGAAAACATCCCCTCGAACTTCAAAATTGGCATACATATCCCAGCTTGCATTGGCAGGACTAAGGAGAACGACGTCTCCTGCTTGAGCCAATTCAAAGGCCTTGCGAGTGGCATCAGCAATATCTGTCGCTGAAATGGTATCCACTCCCGCTTTGTCTGCAGCCCGCTGGACTCTCTCAGCAGATTGACCGAGAATCACTATCTGTTTCAATCCAACTAAATCTGGCACCAAGTCATCAAATTCATTGCCACGATCCAAACCACCGGCAATCAAAATGACCTTGCTATTGTCAAAACCTGATAGAGCTTTTTGGGTAGCTAATATATTAGTAGATTTACTGTCATTGTAGAAGGAAATATCATTGATCGTTCCTACAAATTGCAAGCGATGTTTGACACCACCAAAGGCAGCCAAACTTTCCTGGATAGACTGATTCGCCACACCCAGTAACTTGGCAACCGCAATCGTCGCCAGGGCATTTTCAACATTGTGCGAGCCGGGAACACCAATCTGATCAGCATCCATGATATATTCACCCTTGAAATACAGCTTGCCTTCTGCCAAATAAGCCCCATCTACCACCTCTAGCGTAGAAAAAGGCACCACGGTCGCTAAAGTCTGAGCAGCCAAATCCTTGGCTTCCTGCTGATTAAAATTCAGCACAATAAAATCGTCAGCCGTCATCTGACGCTGAATCATCCATTTTGCAGCAACATAGGCATCAAAGGTCCCATGGTAATCAATATGGCTGGCAATCAAGTTGGTAATTACAGCAATGTGTGGTCGGAAGGACTCCGTCCCCATAAGCTGGAAGGAAGACAATTCCATGACCAAGGTGTCCTCTTCTGTCGCTGTTTGAGCCACTGATGAGGCTGGATAACCGATATTCCCACACAGTTTAGCAGATGTATCGCCAGCATTGAGAACTTCCGCAATCATGGTCGTAGTCGTGGTCTTGCCATTTGAACCTGTGATACCCACTATCGGCGCTTCTGAAATCAAATAGGCCAGCTCCACCTCTGTCCAAACTGGAATCCCTTTTTTCAAGGCCTTCTCTACCATAGGATTTTGATAATGAATACCTGGATTTTTCACCATGAGGGCAAATTCTTCATCCAATAATTCTAGGGGGTGGCTGCCACAGATGACACGAATCCCCTCTTCCAGGAGAGATTGAGCTGTGGGATTATCCTCAAACGGCTTGCCGTCATTGACTGTAACAATGGCACCGAGCTGGTGGAGCAAGCGAGCTGCCGACTCGCCTGACTTAGCCAGTCCCAGAACCAGGACCTTTTTATTTCTGACACTATCAATTTGTTTCATCTGACAATTCCTATCTCTCAACTTTCTAACACTTTATTTTACCTTGAAAGCCCGGCTTTTTCAAGCCATAGCAACAAGCTAACGCCTCCTATACTACCTTTTATCCCACAAAAAGCAGACTGTAAAGCGTTTTCTTTGCACCCTACCTATAAAAATGTTAGACTAAAATAGAAATATATTTTTAAGGAGTATCTATATGTCTAATATTTTCGATACACTCTTCCTGCCCTTGGTTTCGGCCTTGCCAGGAGTTGTCCGCATGATCGTTCTCTTGATCATTGCCTTTGTCCTTGCAGGTCTCCTGCGTAAATTAACCCTGGCTGGTTTGAACAAGATTCAATTTGCTCAAAAATTGCAAAAATGGGGTGTCCTCAAGCCGGAAGATAATGGACAGGCCATCATTAAAAACCTCGGTCAACTGGTTTATTTCTTGGTCATTCTCTTCTTCCTACCTTCTATCCTTTCGGGCTTGAATATCAGCAGTACTGTTGACCCGATTTCGAGCATGTTCCAAAAATTCTTTGCCTTTATTCCTAATTTGATTGCAGCTAGATTGATTCTCTTTGTAGGAACCTTCTTCTGTAACTTCATTAAGGGTCTTCTGAAAGCCTTCTTGGAGCGTCTGGAAATTGACAAATGGTACACCAAGGTTACTGGCCAAGAAAAATTGCCATTTGACACTAAACAACTCATCACTGTCTTAGCAACAGTCGTTTACGTTCTTATCTTCATTCCAATCTTGACCTTGGCCTTGGAAACTCTGGGTATCACCAGCATTTCTCAACCAATCGTCACCATTCTCAACCAGGTCATTGGCTTCCTTCCAAATATCCTGGTAGCCCTTGTCCTAGTCGCTCTTGGTAGCTTCATTGCCAAGCTCTTGGGCAACCTCTTGGAAAATCTTCTTGAAACTGCTGGTATCAATGCCTACTCTAAGTATTTGACAAACAAAGAAGATGCCAACTTCCAACTTTCCTCTATCCTGGCTCAATTGGTTCGTGGCATCATTATTGTATTCTTCTTTGTTCAAGCTATCCAAGTTCTTAACCTGCAAGTCTTTAACGCTGTTGGTACAGCCATTCTTGCCTACCTTCCGTCCCTGATTAGTGCCATTGCCATTCTTGTTTTGGCAGTCATTGGTGGCAACATTCTATCTGGTTTCTTGAGCAAGGTGACCAACAATGCCTTCCTAGCTGGCCTTGTCCGCTATGGCCTCATTGTCTTTGCAGCCTTCATGGCTCTTGACCAATTGAAATTCGCACAGAATATCGTTCAATCGACCTTCACGATTATTCTGGGAGCCTTGGCTGTTGCCTTTGCCCTGGCCTTCGGTCTCGGTGGTCGTGACTTCGCAGCCAAACAATTGGAAAAATTAGAAAAGAAAATTGATAAAGAATAATATCTTAGCTCAACAGTAAGTCGGGCTTTTAATATAACAAAAAAGCAGGACTCTTTCCAATCCTGCTTCTTCTTATTTTCTCACTGTTTTTCGACTCGGTTTATCTAAATAATAGATGTCTCTCATGGCCCATAGGCCGATGAAGATGACGATAAATCCTACCCAAATATCTGAAGATACCTGCAAGATTTTTAGGAAGGCTAGCATTAAAAAGATGAAGAGGGCTACAACGGCAACAACTGCTACCATGAGGTTGATAGTCCCTCGTACATTATTGGGGGCTAAAAAGATATAAAAGAGCACCAATAATATTGCTAGTATCAGATAAAACATGACCATCCCCTTTGAGATTTCTATTCTTCAGTTGCTAATTTTTTCTTCTTGGCAGCCTTATCACGTTCTGCCTTATTGAGAACTTGCTTACGCAAACGGATAGATTCTGGTGTTACTTCCATGTACTCATCGTCATTCAAGAATTCAAGAGATTCTTCAAGGGTCAAGATACGTGGTGTCTTAATTACAGACGTTTGGTCTTTGGTAGCTGAACGAACGTTTGTCATCTGTTTAGCGGTCGTGATGTTAACGGTCAAGTCATTTTCACGTGAGTTTTCACCGATAATCATTCCTTCGTACACTTCAGTACCTGGGTTGACAAAGATGGTACCACGTTCTTCAATACGCATGATAGAGTAAGTAGTTGCCTTACCTTGATCGATAGAAACAAGGGCACCACGGTGACGACCACCAATTTCACCTTGGACAACTGGCAAGTATTGGTCAAAAGTATGGTTCATGATGCCGTAACCACGAGTCATAGAAAGGAATTCTGTTGAATAACCAATCAAACCACGCGCAGGTACAAGGAAAACAAGACGAGTTTGGCCATTACCTGTTGAAACCATATCCAACATATCACCCTTACGCTCAGAAAGGGATTGGATAACAGAACCTTGGTATTCTTCAGGAGTATCGATTTGCACGCGCTCGAATGGCTCCATTTTCACGCCGTCGATTTCCTTGATGATAACCTCTGGACGAGATACTTGAAGTTCATAGCCTTCCCGACGCATGGTTTCAATCAAGATAGACAGGTGCAATTCACCACGACCAGAAACCGTCCATTTGTCTGGTGAATCAGTCGCTTCTACACGGAGAGAAACATCTGTCTGCAATTCTGCCAAAAGACGCTCTTCGATTTTACGAGAAGTTACCCACTTACCTTCACGACCTGCAAATGGTGAGTTGTTGACCAAGAAAGTCATTTGAAGAGTTGGCTCATCGATACGAAGAACTGGGAGTGCTTCTACCGCATCAGTAGGAGTTACCGTCTCACCAACGAAGATGTCTTCCATACCAGAAACGGCAATCAAGTCACCTGCCTTAGCTTCTTGGATTTCCTTGCGCTCAAGGCCAAAGAAACCGAAGAGCTTAGTTACGCGGAAGTTCTTCGTTGTACCGTCGAGTTTAGAAAGGGTAACTTGGTCACCAACTTTTACCGTACCACGGAAGACACGGCCGATACCGATACGACCAACGAAGTCGTTATAATCCAAGAGCGAAACCTGGAACTGAAGTGGCTCGTCTGAGTTATCAACTGGAGCTGGAATGTGCTCGATGATGGTATCGAATATTGGTGCCATTGTTTCTTCTTGGTCAGCTGGATTGTCTGACAGAGAAGATGTTCCGTTGATAGCAGATGCGTAAACAACTGGGAATTCCAACTGGTCATCATCCGCACCAAGCTCGATGAAGAGCTCAAGCACTTCGTCCACTACTTCTTCTGGACGAGCAGATGGTTTATCGATTTTGTTCACAACCACGATTGGTGTCAAGTTTTGCTCAAGGGCTTTTTTCAATACGAAACGGGTCTGTGGCATGGTCCCTTCGTAGGCATCTACGACAAGGACAACACCGTCAACCATTTTCATGATTCGCTCAACCTCACCACCAAAGTCCGCGTGTCCCGGTGTGTCCATGATGTTGATACGAGTACCGTTATAAGCTACAGCAGTGTTTTTAGCAAGGATAGTAATCCCACGCTCTTTTTCGATGTCGTTTGAGTCCATGGCACGCTCGTCTAACTGCGTACGCTCATCAAGGGTTTGTGACTGCTTCAAAAGCTCATCAACGAGGGTTGTTTTTCCGTGGTCAACGTGGGCAATAATAGCAACGTTACGGATGTCTTCTCTAAGTTTTGTCATATTATCCTCTAAATCATTTAATGTAACTAAAAAAGTATATCACAGTTTGGCGCAAAAATCACAGATAATCATGTTGTAAATGTTTTCAATGAGTCAATGAAAGCGAAAGAAAAGAGATTGTCACCAATCTCTTACAAAATATTTTCAAATCTATCTCGGACTTCTTGTGGCCAGACGCTGGATTGAACCTCACCGATATGTTTTTTACGAAGGAGAAACATGGCCAGACGCGATTGTCCAATACCACCACCGATAGATAGCGGAAACTGGCCGTCCAAGAGAGCACGATGCCAATCATAGGCCAAACGAGCCTCATCGCCGGTAATAGCTACTTGGCGTTTGAGAGCATCTTGGTCCACCCGAATGCCCATTGAGGACAATTCAAAGGCAGAACCTAGAGCTTCATTCCAGACCAAAATATCTCCGTTGAGACCCTTGTAAGAACCTTCTGACGGTGTCGTCCAGTCATCGTAGTCAGGTGCGCGACCATCATGTGGCTTGCCATCGGCCAATTCACCACCGATACCGATGAGGAAAACAGCACCGTATTCTTTGGCAACAACATTCTCACGTTCCTTAGGTGTCAAATCAGGAAAATTCTTGACCAAATCTTCTGTGTGGATAAAGGTAATTTTCTTGGGCAGGACAGACTCAATATCGTAACGCGCCTCAACTGCCAACTCCGTCAGGCGGATGGCCTTGTAAATCTGCTCAACTGTTTCCTTCAGATAGGCCAGATTTCTCCGACCAGCTGGAATAACCTTTTCCCAATCCCATTGGTCTACATAGACCGAGTGGATGGCATCCAAATCCTCTTCATCCGGGCGGAGAGCCTTCATGTGGACAAAGAGTCCCTCGCCTTCATTGAAACCGAAACGAGCCAAGGTATGACGCTTCCATTTTGCAAGGGAATGCACTACCTCGTAGGTCGCATCTGGAATCAGTTTGACATTAACGGTAACGGCATTTTCCACGCCAGACAAATTATCCTGCATACCATCCCCGACACGACTCAAAATCGGTCCCTGCACTTCAACGATTTCTAGCTTGTCTTTCAAATACTGGGTAAATGTATTCTTGACGAAAGAAATCTCCTCTTGCTGCTGAATGAAACTTTTCTTCATACCTAAACCTCCTAATTTTTTCTATACTCCCTATTATACCCATTTTCATCGACTTGTAAAGGATTTTATTAAATATTCTGAAAATTTAATGAATTATTTCTTCCAAAATGCTGGTTCTTCTGCTTTCTCGCCACTTCTTTCCTTACTTTTTGGAAAAATTATGCTAAAATGGCTTCATATTTTATAGAATAGAATGGGGCTTTGAAAATGAAATTTTCACCTAGTCAACGGATTATCGCCAGTTTCCTAGCTGTAATTCTGGTTGGCTCATTTTTGCTCAGTTTACCAATTGCTCAAAAGGCTAGCTCTACTGCTAGCTACCTGGACCATTTGTTTACTACGGTATCCATGGTCTGCGTGACGGGGTTATTTACCAAGCCTGTGGCTGAAACCTACAACATGTTTGGACAATTGATTTGTATGGTCCTGATTCAAATCGGCGGATTGAGCTTAATTAGTTTTATCGGTCTCTTCTCCCTTCGAGGAGGACGGAAATTGAGTTTTGTCAATGCTTCTACCTTACAGGAGGCCCTGTCGCGAACGGACACCAAGCATTTTTCCAGCTTTATCAAATCTGTCTTTGCCTTTACCTTTGCCAGTGAGGCCCTGGGCGCCTTCTTCCTGGCCTTTCAATTTGTTCCAGAATACGGCTGGAAGGACGGTCTATTTTCTTCTGTCTTTGTGGCTGTCTCTGCCTTCTGTAATGCTGGTTTTGATAATTTAGGGGCCAGCAGCATCGTCCAGTACGCTGAAAATCCCCTCATCAATCTAACCTTGGCTGCTCTGATTATCATGGGAGGATTGGGATTTTCCGTCTGGTTTGACTTACGTTCTCAAATAGGCAAGAAATTCCACCACAGAAAACTCCATTTCCATACCAAGGTAGTGCTGGCTCTGACTGTACTCATTCTTGCAGCGGGGACAGTCTTAACCTTTATCACAGAATACAATAATCCTGCCACTATTGGCTCCATGTCGCTGGGCAACAAACTATTGACCAGTTTTTTCCAAACGGTGACCATGCGGACAGCAGGCTTTGCCAGTATTGATTATACCAAGGCCGAACCTATCACCCTCCTCCTCTATATCTTCCAAATGATGCTGGGAGGAGCCCCTGGTGGTACGGCAGGAGGTATTAAAATCACAGCCTTCCTAACGCTTTTACTCTATGCACGCAGCGAAATTCTGGGGCTTCCCCATACTAATTTCAACCACCATACCATTGACCATCTGACCATCCGCAAGGCATTTGCAACCTTCATCGTCTTTACGTCTGTCTTTATCTTAGGCTTGGCTGGACTCAGTGTGACAGATGCTAAGCAACCTTTGATTTTCCTCATGTTTGAGGTCATGTCAGCCCTGGCAACGGTCGGTGTGACAGCCAATTTAACCCCCTTCCTCAGTTTGGCTGGAAAAGTTATCATCATGTTCCTGATGTTCTTTGGCAGAATCGGCCCTATCTCCATTCTAGTCAGTCTATCTAGTCACAAACCTGACAAGAAGGATAAATTACAATATGCAAAATCAACCATGATTGTTTAAAGGAGAAACCATGTCATCATTTACTATCGGTATTTTAGGTCTAGGCGTTTTTGGTACCACTATCGCTAAGACCCTACATCCCTACAACTGCAACATTATCGCCGTCGATAATCATGAAAATCAAATCAACCAATTGGAGCCCATCCTGTCCCGCGGTATTGTCGGAGATATCACTGATAAATCCCTCTTGCGGGCCGCAGGTATTGACAGCTGTGATACCGTCGTCGTCGCAACAGGTGACAATTTGGAGTCTAGCGTCCTAGCCGTCCTCCACTGTAAGGCACTGGGTGTTCCAAAGGTCATCGCAAAGGTGAAGAGCAAGACCGCTAAAGAGGTCCTCTTAAAAATTGGTGCTGATAAGATTATTTCACCAGAAAGAGAAACAGGCGTTTCCCTGGCCAAGCACCTCCTCCACCGCAATACGACGGACCTAGTCCAGCTGGATGGTAACGTGTCCATTGTTGAGTTTCACCCACCTAAAAAATGGCTGGGCAAGACTTTGGCAGATTTGCAACTGCGTCAGAACTACAAGATGAACATTATCGGCTACCGCCTCAAAACCACCAAGGAACTCAATATCCAGTTATCGCCTGACTATGTTTTCAATGAAGACGAGGTCGTTATGGCTGTAACGGACCACAACACGGTCGATCATTTTGAAGAGTTCACAGGATAAGGTGACAGGTTTTGACTGATTTATCATTCATATTTTAAGGAGATTATATGAACGATTTGACCAAGGGGAAACCCTTAACTGTTATTTTACAATTTGCTATCCCTCTCTTAATCGGCTCCTTTTTCCAGTTAACCTACAATTTTGCTGATAGCATGATTGTTGGCCATACCCTTGGGACAACGGCCTTTGCAAGTGTAGGTGCCACTGTTGGGCTGACATTTTTGATTCTAGGCTTTGCCCAAGGCTTAACTAATGGCCTCACCATTATTAGTGCCCAACGCTTTGGTGCAGGGGACTTGATTGGCCTCAAGAAAAGCTTTGTTCACGGACTTTTCTATGCTGCCATCGTTAGTTTGGTACTGACGACGGTCTCCCTTCTTTTTCTCCGCCCAACCCTGGAACTCATGCAGACACCTGCTGATATCATCGAGCACGCCCACGACTTCCTTCTAGCTATCTATGGCGGAATGACCTTTACCATCTTTTATAACTATTTGTCCAGTGCCATCCGTAGTCTGGGAGATTCGCGAACTCCGCTTATCGCCCTCATCATCGCCTGCATCATCAATATCGGCCTTGACTTTTTCTTTATTTTAACCATGAAATGGGGCATCTTCGGAGCTGGCTTTGCAACAGTCTTGGCCCAGGCCTTCTCCGTTATATTCCTCATCATTTACATCAAGAGAAAAATTCCCCATTACCACTTAAAACCAGGCGATTTGAAGCTTGAAAAAGAGGAGTTAATCAAACATGCCAATATTGGCTTTCCAATGGGATTACAGGCCAGCGTTATTGCCATTGGCTCCTTGACCTTCCAGGTCATGATGAACCAGTTGGGAACCGATGCCATCGCTGCCCAATCCATTGCCCTACGAACGGACCAATTGGCCATGTTGCCCATGGTGAATCTGGGACTGGCCATCTCAACCTTTACGGCCCAAAACTATGGTGCTAAACTATATGACCGCATTTTGGAAGGGGTCAAAAAGACCCTCTATATCAGTTTGGCCTGGTCTATCTTGTTCGCTCTTGTTCTTATCTGGGGAAATCGGTTCTTCTCAGGTCTCTTCATCGCAGACGCCAGCGAGACCGTTCTTGACTTGGCACTGGCCTACTACATCATCAATGCCTCCTGTTATTGGATTGTGGCCAGCCTCTTTATCCTTAGGAGCTTCATCCAGGGGCTGGGAAATGGTGCCGTACCTATGCTGGCTGGTTTCGGAGAATTGATTATGCGGGCTCTCGTGGCCATTGTTGGCCTCCACTATTTCGGCTTCAATGGCGTTGCGGCCGCTAATCCTGCAGCCTGGATTGGCAGCATTCTCGTCCTCATACCTAGTAGCCTGATTTACAGAAAACGGCTTAAACAAGCCATGGCAAACACCTAGTTCGATACTGGGTGTTTTTGTTTTGGGAAATTGGTCAAACTTTTGCTATAATACAAGCATGAAACACTTGAAGGACCCACTGTCTGTCTTGCCTGGAATTGGACCCAAGTCAGCAGAGAAATTTACAAAACTAGACCTCTATAGCGTGGAAGATGTCCTGTGCTACTATCCCTTCCGCTACGAAGATTACGAGACAAAATCTATCTTAGAGCTTATGGACGGCGAAAAGGCTGTGATTATGGGGCAGGTCGTCACTCCAGCCAATGTGCAATATTATGGCTTCAAACGCAACCGCCTTCGTTTTTCTATCAAGCAGGACCAGGTGGTGGTAGCCGTTTCTTTTTTCAATCAACCCTATCTGGCCGACAAGGTGGAAGTAGGACAAGATATAGTCATTTGGGGTAAATGGGATAAAGCCAAGGCTAGCTTGACGGGAATGAAAATCTTGTCCCAGCAAGCAGATGATTTGCAGCCTGTCTATCATGTCGCTCAAGGAATTAGTCAGACCCAGCTGGTCAAACTGGTCAAGTCCGCCGTGGACCTAGGCTATTTAGACCTCCTGACTGAGAATCTCCCCAGCCCTATACTGGAACGCTACAAGCTCATGGGACGGATCGACGCTGTTCGGGCCATGCATTTCCCAGAAGACTTAGACCAGTATAGACAAGCCCTGCGCCGTATTAAATTTGAAGAACTCTTCTATTTCCAGCTACAGCTCCAGCAACTCAAGGCGCAAAACCGTGACCAATCTAAGGGACTAGCCATTCCATTTAACCAACCAGCTGTCCAGCAAGCCATCCAGGCCCTCCCCTTCTCTCTGACCCAGGCTCAGAATCAGGTCCTGGAGGATATCTTAGAAGATATGAAATCCAGTCGCCATATGAATCGGCTGCTGCAAGGTGATGTCGGTTCCGGAAAAACGGTTGTGGCAGGCTTGGCCATCTACGCCACTCACACAGCTGGCTTTCAATCTGCCCTCATGGTTCCAACGGAAATTCTAGCCGAGCAACATTATCAAAGCCTACAGGGACTCTTTCCCAACTTGTCCATAGCCCTGTTAACCGGTAAAATGAAGGCTGCCCCTAGACGGGCCGCGCTCAAGGCTATCGAGGAAAATCAGGTCGACTTGATCGTCGGGACCCATGCTTTGATTCAGGATGCAGTCACTTATCATAAATTAGGCTTAGTCATCACAGACGAACAACACCGGTTTGGGGTCAAGCAACGAAAACTCCTCCGTCAAAAAGGGAGCAATCCAGATGTTCTCATGATGACGGCTACACCGATTCCAAGGACATTAGCCATCACAGCCTTTGGCGATATGGACGTCTCCATCATCAACCAACTTCCAGCCGGACGAAAACCCATTATCACGCGCTGGGTCAAACACCAGCAGCTACCAGTTGTACTGGATTGGATGACAAAGGAGCTAAAAAAAGAAAGCCAGGTCTACTTCGTTTCTCCCTTGATTGAGGAATCCGAAGCCCTGGACTTGAAAAATGCGGTTGCCTTAACGGAGGAATTGAGGGACTATTTCGGCTCGAAGACCACAATTGACCTCCTGCATGGTAAGATGTCCTCCGAGGAAAAGGATAGTATCATGCAGGCTTTCAAGGAAAGAAAAACAGATATCCTGGTCTCAACAACGGTTATCGAGGTTGGTGTCAATGTTCCCAATGCCAGCATTATGGTTATCATGGATGCGGATCGTTTTGGTCTCAGCCAGCTCCACCAGCTGAGGGGCCGGGTGGGTCGGGGAGACAAGCAATCCTACGCCATCCTGGTCGCCAATCCCAAAACCGAGTCCGGCAAGGAACGGATGAAACTGATGACAGAAACTACGGACGGATTTGTCCTATCCGAAGCAGACCTGAAAATGCGGGGCTCTGGTGAGATCTTTGGTACCCGCCAATCCGGTCTGCCAGAATTTCAGGTTGCCAATATCATTGATGACTATCCTATCCTAGAAGAAGCTAGGCGCCTGGCTAGCCAAATTACCGCTGAAGCCAACTGGCAAGAAAACCCAAGCTGGAGTATCCTAGCCCAACACCTGGATATGAAAAATGAGTTGGATTAGGCATCATCAAGTCAGCTACTCAGTTATAAAGCTGTCCCCCAGAATAAAATCAATCCAGCAATTTACAAAGCTGGATTTTTTCTATACAATAGAGCTATGACGTTCAAGACTATTCTCAAGCAGCTAAAACTATTCGACTACCTGCTCATCGGACTGGCCCTGGTTCTGTCCTTCACACCTGCTATCCTCACCTATGCAGAGCTATCAGAGCAGGGACAAGAAGCAAAAATCATTGCTTATGTCCGCATCAACGGAGAGGTCGTGGATGAATTTGAACTAGCTGCCGATACCAAACATCAGGAAATCACCTATTATCCCAATCCTGGCCAATACAATATCATCGAAGTCGACGGTCAGAGTATCCGGGTCAAGGAAGACAATAGCCCGGATCAGATTGCCGTCATGACAGGCTGGATTAGCAAACCCGGTCAACTCTCCGTCTGCCTGCCCCACAACCTCATGATTGAAATCAAGGCCGTTGGGGGCGAACCTACAGAGGAAGAGGAAGAATTGATTTTACCCCTATAAAAAGAAAAACGAATCGTGATGACGAAACTATCATGATTCGTTTTTTAGCTGTTTTAGCATCCCCCTGCACTTGCCGCACCTGTATTTCTTGAGGTCAATCCTGCGCTTTCTCATGTAGACTTGACCACAGGCCGTGCAACTGTAGCGGGGATTTGGTTTCTGTGCTTGTGCCAATTTAGGTGCATAACGAAGTCCATCGACAGCCTGTAATAGTTCTTGAAAATCCCTATCCCCGTGGCGATAGCCCTTTTTCTCAAAATAGAGATGGTAATGGCAGAGCTCGTGGCGGACAATCTGCCGAAAGACCTCTAAACCAAACTTTTCCAGATGCTTGGGATTGAAGTCCAAGTGCCCATCCTGCGGGAAAAAGCGTCCGCCTGTCGAGCGCAGATGGCGATTCCAGATGGCTACATGACGAAATTCCTTGCCGAAGTCCTCTCTGGACACCAGCTCTACGTACTTAGTCAAGTCCATGAGGTTTCAAGAGGCTCAGACCGATGCGGTTGCGTTTTATATCTACTTCTGTCACCCAGACAGTGACAATTTCACCAACCGCAAGGATTTCACTCGGGTGAGGTTGCGCCATAAGACGACCTTTGCCGTCACGCTTACGTTTGACCATGCGGGAAATGTGAATAAGCCCATCTTCATGGACACCAATATCGACAAAGGCACCGAAGTCCACAATGTTACGGACCGTTCCCTGCAATTCTTGACCGACTTTCAAGTCTTTGACATCCAAGACATCCTGACGCAAAATAGGGGCCTCGAAATCATCCCGTAAATCCCGACCCGGTTTGAGCAAGTCTGCGATAATATCTTTCAGAGTTTCCTGACCGATGCCCAAGGTTTCAGCCATGTCCGCAACTGACACCGTCGCTAATTTTTCCTGCGCAGCAGAGTCCAAGTGGTCGATAGCTAGATGAGCAAGCAAGTTCTCGACAGCCTTGTAAGACTCAGGATGCACGCCAGTATTATCCAAAAGATTAGTGCCGTTAGGAATACGCAAGAAGCCAGCCGCCTGCTCGAAAGCCTTATCGCCCAAACGCGGCACCTTTTTGAGCTCTTGACGGGTGGTCAGAGCGCCATGCTCCTCGCGATACTTGACGATATTCTCCGAAATGGTCTTGTTGAGACCAGCCACATGGGCAAGGAGGGCGGGACTAGCCGTATTGACATTGACACCGACTTGGTTGACCACCGTATCGACGACAAAATCCAGACTCTCTGACAGAAGTTTCTGATTAACATCGTGCTGGTACTGGCCGACACCGATGGACTTCGGGTCAATCTTGACCAGCTCAGCCAGCGGGTCTTGGAGCCTGCGGGCGATGGAAATAGCAGAGCGTTTTTCGACAGTTAGGTCTGGAAATTCCTGACGGGCCAGTTCAGAGGCAGAGTAGACTGAGGCTCCGCTTTCATTGACGATGACGTAGGAGACCTGTGGGAAGTCCTTGAGCAAATCAGCAACGAAGCTTTCTGATTCGCGGCTGGCCGTACCGTTTCCGATGGCAATGATTTCGACTTGGTATTGACCAATCAGATTTGCCAAATCCTGCTTGGCTTGGGCAATCTGAGCCTGTGAGGCCGGCTTGACGGGGTGAATAACCTGCGTCGTCAGGAGTTTTCCTGTCTGGTCAACGACCGCTAGTTTTGCCCCTGTACGAAAGGCAGGGTCAAAGCCGAGGACTACCTTACCCTTCAGGGGTGAAACCAAAAGCAGGTTGCGGAGGTTTTTCGAGAAGAGTTGGATGGCCCCTTCTTCCGCCTGCTCAGTCAATTCCGTACGAATACGGCGCTCCATAGCTGGGATAATCTTCTTTTTCAGGGCCTGACTGATAACTTCTTGAATATAGGCATTTTGCTGCGGAAAGCGCAATTCAAAAAAGCGGATCATCTTGTCCAGATTGTGCTGGAAACCGACCTTGAGAATGCCTAATTTTTCACCGCGGTTGATGGCAAGAGTCTGATAGCCTTGCATCTTCGCAATTTTCTCGGCAAATTCATAGTAGATTTCAAAGACAGCCTTCTCATCGCTGTCCTGATCCTTGACTTCTGATATAAGTCTGGAATTGGTCAGGATTTCATGGTAGACCCAAGCACGGAGTTTGGCATCCTCAGCCAGAGCTTCCACGAGAATGTCCACTGCACCGACCAAGCAAGCGGTCGGCGTATCGAAGCCTTCAGTGACAAAGCTTGCCGCCTGAGTTTCTAAGTCTGCACCATACTGCAAAATCAAGCGTGCCAGTGGAAAGAGACCAGCCTCACGCGCCACCGTCGCCTTGGTCCGACGTTTTTCCTTATATGGCAGGTACAACTCTTCGACGTCCGCCAACTTTTCAGCCTCTTCAATGGCCTGACGGAGCTGGTCAGTCAGCTTGCCCTGCTCTTCAATCTTGGTCAGAACCGACGCCTTGCGGTCAGCCAAAGCCGTCAAAGCCTTATCTCGGTCAATAATGGCCTTGATAAGAACCTCGTCCAAATTACCCGTTGCTTCCTTGCGGTAACGAGCGATGAAGGGGATGGTATTGCTCTCAGCTGTCAGGGTCAATACCGTATCAATCTGTTTCAAACTTACACCCAATTCTTGGGCAATCTTCATGTATTTTTCTTCCATAAGCTCTATTATACCATGAAAAAAGACCTGACCAGCTCAAAAAGAGAGCCAAAGATCCGGTCTGCGGAGCAATTTTTGTTGCTATAGTCCAGAAAATCGTATTGTCTTTGATTAACTGAATGAGCTCATTTTATCTTACATGCAAAAAGAGCCTGGACTTCAGTCCAGACCCTGCTCACATTAACTCGTTCTGTTACAAATTCAATCGCTTAGCCAATTTATCCATAATGACTGCCCCGACCAAGAGCGAAAGCAATTCCCCAGCCGCTGTTGTCAACCAGGTAAGGAAAAATGGCAAATCGTACAAGAACTTTAGCTCTAAAGCAATGGTAAACATGGTAAATGAGAAAAACAAGGAAAAATAGAGGAAAGCCTTATTGATCAAACCATTGAAAAGATAGTGGTCCTTGTATTTTGAAAATAATTTCACACCAAGTGTCACGAAGATAAGAGTTGAAAAACCACCAACAAATAGATCAATGACCCCAAAGCCAATCAAATTGGCAATCATGCAACCGATGGTCACTCCGATGATGTATTTAGGATTATAAAAGGCTAGAAAATTCAGCATTTCTGAAATCCGAAATTGAACGGCACCGAAGGATATAGCATTCAAGGGTGGTGTGAGGGTCAAAGCCACATAAATGGCCGCAACGATAGCAATCTCTGCCAGATCTCTGACAGAAAAGGTAGATGTCTTCATAAAAAATTCTCCTTTAGCGGGTTGACCGCCTGAAATATGCTTGGGTAAAGTGAGCAAGTCCCAAGGGTTGTATTTACAACGTTTTCCAGTATAGCATAATTTTCAAAAAAATGATAGACTAGTTCTTATGAAAAAACTAGTAAAAACATTCTTAGAAAATGAAGTCATCCTCTATCTAATCGCGGGCGTCGCCGCAACCCTGGTCTATATCATCACGCGAACCAGCCTCTTTTACATCTGGCCCAACATTTTAATGGTCACTCTGATTGCCAACACAGTTGCCATTCTCTTTGCCTTTTGGACCAATGACCGCTATGTCTTCAAGCAGGAAAAAAATGGTTGGCAGGGACGGCTGGTTAAATTTATCGGCGCCCGTATTTCTACCCTGGTCCTCGATATGGCCCTAGCCTATTTCCTGGTCGAAAAATTCCCTCACATCATCGGCCAATTTGTTCAACAGGACATTCAAAAAGTCAATGCTATCGCAACTGCTCTTTCGCAGGTCTTGGTCATCGTCCTCAACTATGTCCTTAGTAAATTATTTATTTTTAAAAATACAAAATAGGTTTGGCGGGTCCAAACCTATTTGCTTTAAGTATCTAATTTATACATTCAAAAACTCTTCAAAAGTCAAAACAGCAATGAGCTTGGGTTGGTTGCTACCATCCGGCTTGAATACCAGGGTCGTCCCTGCTGGAATATAGTAGCCATAGGCCTTGTCAAACTTGCCCTGGTGGGTAAATAAAATCGTTGATTTTCCAGCTTCAGGGACTTGAATGGTCCGATTCCGCAAGTTTTGTAAGGATTGCTCCAATTCCTGATCGTCAGAAAAATTCAAGGACCCTGTCAAATCTCGATTGATTTCCAAATTATCCCCGAATGCAGCCTGGGCATGCTGCCAGACGAAGTAATATTCAGAAGTAAGGATATGGTCAGCTTCTACCCCTAAATCCCGGTATTTTTGCCCATAGAGTCCCATCTTTTCTACGCTAGAATCAGAAATCCGCTGGCCATCATCGATAACCTGACCTTGTAGATTCTCCGGAACTGCTGTCCGCTCTCCGCCAGCCCCTGTATAGCGAAAAACAAAAACATAGCCTCCGTCTGACAGATTCTGACCCAAATTTGCAGGATTGACTACACTCGCAATATCCAAGGGTGTGGGGTCAGCCTCTAATGCTTGCTTTGAAGGCAATTGACTAGAAGTTTCAGCTGCTCCACTGCTTGAAGTCCCAGTAACAGCAGCTTCAGAATCTGATGATTGTGCAGAATTCTGACCTTGACTAAGCCCGCAGGCTACAAGAATCAAACTGAACAAGGATAAAAATAAAATTCGGCTAAATTTCATATCAACCTCCTGTATCCAACTTTTTTTACAAATATATCACTAATTATTCATAAAATCCAGAAAAACGCACCAAAAAAGACCAACTCTCGCTGGTCATGTACTCTGCTTTCTTGTAAAAAATCTTTTCAGGGCCTTCCAGGTTTCTTTCATATCTCCCGAACGCTGTTCAAATTCGCCCTCCTGTCTGCTCTGGACAGTGGCATTGAGAACTGCTCCCACTATGAGAAGATGGCTCAAGAGAATGAACCAAATCATGACAACCAGAAAGACCAAACTAGTCACCAGGCGGACATCGACCATCTTATCTGCCGAACGCTGAACATAGGTCGCCAACATATTCCCCAGACCAATAAAGACTCCCAGAACAAAAGCAGGTCCTGGCAAAACATAGCGTAGCTTGGGAATTTTTACATTGGGTAAAACATAGTAAAACATAATCAAACTAACCGCCAGGGCTAGATAAGCAATCCACTGGACCTGGCTAAAAATCCCCAGCAACCAATCATTGTCAATACCCAGATTGGACCGGATAAATTGGACAATGGCTTGGCCAAAGGTCAAGAGCGTAATGGACAAAATGAGAATAGTTTGGAGACCAAGCCCCATCAAGACACCTACAATCCGTGCAAGAATCACATTGCGGTGGTCTGTGACACCGTAGGCCTTGTTGACCGCCTTTTGTAAAATCATCATGCTCTTAGAGACCGTCCAGAGCGTTGTCATAATTGAAATTCCCAACCAAGAGGAGGAACGTTGGGTCAGGAGCAACCGCACCGTTGGCAAAACTGTCCCAGAAAACTGACTTGGAATAAATTCTTTGAGAATGGCCAGGATTTCTTCCACATCAAAGGGAAAGTAGGGCAGCAGATTAGCCAGAGTCAGCAAAATGGGAAAGCCTGAAATCAGCAAATAATAGGCCACTGCTACACTGGTCAAATCCACCTCTGCTGATCGATAAAAAGAAAAGAAGGACCCGAAAAAGGACTTGACCTTCTCAAAAAGTGTTTCCTTCTTCATCCTCTCTCCCCCTTTTTTATAGCATGAGTCTGTTTAATAAGTTCCCTCTTCGCCTTGACTGGTCAAGATAACAGGACCATTTTTGGTGATGACAAATTGGTGCTCGTATTGGCAAGATAAACCGCCATCCAAAGTTTTATGAGCCCAACCTGTTTTCATATCGGTGTCAATTTCCCAAGTACCTGTATTGATCATAGGTTCGATGGTCAAGACCATACCTTCGCGTAAACGGAGACCACGGCCTTTAATTCCGTAGTGAGGCACCATTGGTTCTTCGTGAAAGGTTGGACCAACCCCGTGACCAACCAAGTCACGGACTACACCATAGCCGAGACCTTCGGCATATTCTTGAATCGCCGCGCCAATATCACCAATCCGATTGCCAACAACAGCCTGCTCCATTCCACGATAGAGACATTCTTTAGTCACTTCCATCAGCTTGGTCACTTCTTCGGACACCTGACCAACTGCGTAAGCCCAGCAAGAATCCGCCACACCACCGCGATAGCTTTGGGTGATTTTCTTCATGGCTGCTACATCGTTAAAATTGAGTTTTGACACATCGACAACTGCTTTGTCCAATGGCTCACTCAGAACCATGTCCACCTTGAGCAAATCGCCTTCTTTGAGTTTGTAATGACGCGGAAAGGCATGAGCCACCTCGTCATTAAGACCACAACAAGTGGCATAAGGATAGTCCATGATTTCGCCATCTACACCGATTTGAAGGGGCAAAACATTCTTTTCCTTACAAGTCTTTCGGACATATTCTTCTACTTCCCACATGTCTACGCCCGGCTTAATCAGCTCACGCAATCCGATATGCACTCCAGCCAAGACGTCTCCTGCACGATTCATGGCATCAATTTCACGCTGTGATTTAATGGTAATCATTGGTTCTCCTCATTGATTTCTAATCTAAAGTCTGCTTTTTTCAAGCTAAATTTCAGGTATTCCCGCGTCTTGTGACTATAACGGTCACTCCCTCGATAGTGGTCAACCTGCACAAAGCCAGCCTTTCTGGCCACAGCCTGACTAGCAGCATTTTCCAGATGGGTGATGATGGTCAGCTCACGCAAGCCCAATTCATAAAAGGCCAAAAAGACTAGGTTGCGCACGGCCTCCGTCATCAGACCCTGCCTCCATTTTTCTTTTTTAAGGAAATAGCTGAGCTCCGCAGTCAACTTGCTCTCGTCCATTTTTTCAAAACAGAGCGCACCGATTAGCTGCTGGGAAACCTTGTCCACCAAAGCCCAGTTTCCCAAGGGTTGGCGCATAAATTTCTCCACCATGGTCGCTACTGCCAAGTTCTTGTCGGGCAAAGCCGGAAAAATGAAAGGCATCTTTTCTGGCTTAGAAACCATCTGGTAAAAATCATCCCCATCTTCGTAGCGAAAAGGCCGTAAGATGAGGCGTTCTGTTTCAAATCTGGCAGTCGCTGCCAAGCCCATCCATATAGTCATCATCTATCTTGAGAGGCTGGAATGACTTCCAGCCTCCTTCTTTTATTCTTCTACTAGCTGGATGTCCGCACCCAGTTCTGTTAGTTTTTCGATAATATTGGAATAGCCCCGAAGGATAAATTCAATATTGGTGATTTCTGTCCGCCCTTGTGCCATCAAACCAGCGATGACCATGGCCGCACCTGCACGTAAATCCGTTGCTTTAACAGGCGCTCCAACCAAATTGTTTGGACCTTCAAAGGCAATGTGATTGCTGCGGGTCATGATTTTGGCACCCATATTTGACAATTCCTGAACATGTCCGACACGTTTTTCATAGATTGTATCGGTAATTGTCCCAGTCCCCTCTGCCTTGAGCAAGAGTGGGGTAATGGGTTGCTGCAAATCCGTCGCAAAGCCTGGGTAAGGCGCTGTTTTTATGCTGACTGCCTTAAGCTGCTCCTGTTTTTCAACAAAGATGCTATCCTCAGAAACAGTCATCCTAACGCCCATTTCCTCCAATTTGGCAATGAAACTTTCCAAGTGTTCGTAGAGCACATTGTCAATGCGGATACCTTCCCCAACTGCTGCTGCAAGTGCGATATAGGAACCTGCTTCAATCCGGTCAGGAATGACTTGGTGACGGGTACCATTCAAACGGTCAACACCTTCGATGGTAATGATGTCTGTACCAGCACCGCGAATATGGGCTCCCATGTTGTTCAAAAGAGTTGCTACGTCAATGATTTCTGGCTCACGCGCCGCATTTTCGATAACTGTCCGCCCTTCAGCCTTGACAGCCGCCAAAATGGTATTGATAGTCGCGCCAACACTGACAACATCCATAAATATATGAGCCCCACGGATACGAGAACCATCCGTCGCCAAACGCATATACTCGCCCTCGTAGGTCGTTTCAGCGCCCATAGCAGCAAATGCTTTCAGATGCAAATCGATGGGACGGGGCCCCAGGTCACAACCACCTGGTAGACCAACCACTGCCCGTCCAAAACGACCTAACAGCGAACCGTAGAAATAATAAGAGGCCCGCAGACTATTGATTTTCCCGAAAGGCATGGGCATATCCTGCACACCACGCGGGTCAATCTCAAGAGTTTCGCCGTCACGTTTGACCGTTGCCCCCATAGTCTCCATAATATCAATCAAACTATCTACATCGGAAATAGCTGGCACACCATCCAGAGTTACAATCCCATCCGATAAAATAATGGCTGGAATCAATGCTACAACAGAGTTCTTAGCACCACTGACTGTAACAGTCCCTTTTAAAGGTTTCCCGCCTTGAATTACAATTTTTCTCATACTAGAATTTCTCATTTCTAACTTTGCCCAAAAAGGCATACGTTTTATTTTACCACAAGCTTAGTGAAAATGCTAGTTATTTGAAATGAAAAGGGTAGCCCTTGCAGGCCCCCTTTGCTTTAATCGAATATTTTCTGGATACGCTCTTCTGCATCTTGCAAGTAGACTTCCAATTCATCCCGTGTCAAATAAGGCACACGGCCATAAAAAACATGGCCAAGAACTTGGGCGTCATTGCTATTGAAGAGCCAATCAGAGGTCAAAAACTTCATGGCTTGGTCAATCGGTGTCAAGCTGCCATCTGTATTCTGCGGTTGCCCTGTTGGAGTAAAGAACATGGCTTTTTTCGTGGAAAATAGCTGGCGCGGTTCATCGGATTCAAAGCTGTAGGCAAATCCATGCTGAAAAACACGGTCAACGTAGCCTTTCATGATAGCCGGCATCCCATTCCACCAAGACGGAAAAATGTAAACCAGCAAATCACTCTCCGCAATCAAGTCCATCTCAACTTGAACATCAGCTGGATAGGCAGCTGCATCGCGAACAAACTGACCATTTTCAATATGGATGGCATCCTCTCCACGCAATACAGGATCAAAACCCAGCGCATACAAATCACGCACAGTCACTTCTATCCCATTTTTGCGTAAAGCCTGCTCAACCCGCGCCACCAAGGCATGGGTAAAACTTTCTTTTCGAGGATGGGCAAATACAATCAGGGCTTTTTTCATCACAAGACCTCCCTATCAACTAGGCCAAAGCCTCTTTCAAAGCATCCACCTTATCCAGTCGTTCCCACGGAAGGTCAATGTCTGTCCGTCCCATGTGTCCATAAGCCGCCGTCTGCTTATAAATCGGACGCTTGAGGTCTAACATTTGGATAATTCCCGCTGGGCGCAGGTCGAAAATCTGACGCACAGCCGCCTCTAATTTGCTTTCAGAAACAGTGCTGGTGCCAAAGGTATCAATACGGACAGAAACAGGCTGGGCCACACCGATAGCATAGGCTAGCTGGACTTCTGCCTTCTTGGCAAATCCTGCCGCGACAATATTTTTGGCAATATAACGGGCTGCATAGGATGCTGAACGGTCAACCTTGGTCGCATCTTTACCAGAAAAGGCACCTCCACCATGACGAGCATAACCGCCATAGGTATCCACAATGATTTTACGACCAGTCAAACCAGAGTCACCTTGCGGACCACCGATCACAAAGCGCCCTGTAGGATTGATAAAGAACTTAGTTTGATCATCCAGATAATTTGCCGGAATAATCGCTTTAACGACCTGCTCAATCACATCTTGACGAATTTGTTCTTGACTGATCTCTGGGTCGTGCTGGGTCGAAATAACTACTGTATCAACACGAACAGGCTGATTATTTTCATCATACTCAACAGTTACTTGAGACTTGGCATCTGGACGAAGATAAGCAATTTCGCCTGATTTTCTCAACTCTGCCAAGCGACGAACCAACTGATGACTCAGTGAAATTGGCAATGGCATGAGTTCCGGCGTTTCATCTACCGCAAAACCAAACATGAGCCCTTGGTCACCTGCCCCAATCAAATCGAGTGGATCTTGACTGGCATCTTGACGTGCCTCCAAGGCTTCATTAACCCCTTGCGCAATATCCGGTGATTGCTCCACCAATGACGGGTGCACCCCGACTGATTCTGCAGCAAAACCGTATTCGCCCTTGGTATAGCCAATCTCAGCAATGGTATCGCGCACCACGCGGTTAATGTCCACATAGGCTGTGGTCGAAATTTCGCCAAATACATGGACAGAACCTGTGTAAACAGCTGTCTCTGCTGCCACGTGGGCATCTGGATCCTGGGCTAAAATAGCATCCAAAATAGCATCTGAAATCTGGTCAGCAATCTTATCCGGATGCCCCTCCGAAACTGACTCAGACGTAAACAACTTACGTTCTGACATAAAAATGTCCCCCTTTTAAATAAATCTTGTTTGCTAAAAATTTCTGTTTTCCGATAGTTTCCTGAAGTGGTGCAGGCCGAAAGCGATCTCCTGCGGAGTTCTATTTCTTTTTGGCAAACCTAAGTCTTGCCAAGCCCTAGTCATAGAATGTAAACATTCTATGACTTTCACCACGGCGGAAACTATCCCCTTGCGACTTCGTCGCATATTCAACGAAATTTTCTTAGCGGGTTACGACACGAATCCGAGAAAATCGATATTATTTTCTTGGAAAAGTTAGTAAGCCGCTTAGGAAGACCGCAGGATAGTGGCTTCCGTAGAAAATACGGAGCTTGCGACAGAAATTTTCTTAGCGGGTTACGACACGAATCCAAGAAAATCGATATTATTTTCTTGGAAAAGTTAGTAAGCCGCTTAGGAAGACCGCAGGATAGTGGCTTCCGTAGAAAATACGGAGCTTGCGACAGAAATTTTCTTAGCGGGTTAAAAAGTTACAAAGAACCAGTCGTAAACGACTGGTTCTTTGCGAGATTTCTTTGAAATCGAGCAAGGAAGATGATTTACATTGCTACAAATCATTAACCAGTGTTCAGACTGCCTTTTCGGGACTTAATAACCCCTCTAGTATAGCACATTTCTCAACAAAACGTGACCTTTTTAACAAATAAATCGTAAAAAAAGAGTTGCATCCTTACAACTCTCAGAACGTAGACAGACTATACTCTAAGTAAATAAACTGATTAGCTCTGCTAAGAAAAAATTAAATTTGATTTATTTTGCGAGCTGAGCGAGTCTAAACCGAGACTTTCCGCTGTGCTTAGACAGTCTGGGAGACTGTCTAAGGTGGGAAATCAAGAAAGTGAAACTTTCTCACTGCTCGGAGTCATTGAGACCTTAGTCTCAATGACTAGGTATGGAATTCCGTAGGTAGCTCAAACAGTCTGGGAGACTGTTTGAGGAGTAAACCCAGAAACAAGAAAGTTTACTACCGTCCGACATCACCTCAGGAAAGTCCGAAAGGAGACTTTTGTCTACAAACTCTTCCTCTTCTATATAAATTCTGCATCTTGAATAGCCTGTTTGACATCTTCTAATGGCAGATGAACCAGTTCACAGCCCTTCTCCTTGTAGAGATAGTGGGCATAGTCGTCCATACGGTACTCATTGATATAAACCACTCGTTTGCAGCCCACTTGCAGGAGCTGTTTGGAGCAATTCAGGCAGGGGAAATGTGTCACATAGGCAGTAAATCCTTTGGGGATACCTCGCTCTGCTCCTTGCAAAATCGCATTGACTTCTGCGTGGAGGGTTCGGGCACAGTGACCGTCAATCATCAGGCATTCTTGATCCAAACAATGCTCTGTACCAGAAACCGAACCATTATAGCCTGTCGCAATTACTTTATTGTCCTTGACCAAGACCGCACCGACCTTGGCACGCTTGCAGGTAGCACGATTGGCAATCAAAAGCGCCTGCGCCGCAAAATACTCATCCCAAGCTAGACGGTTTGTTGACATAACTTATCCTTTCTATTCATCTAATAGCCGGTAAATTGCCGCCAAATCCTGCGCCGTGATAATGCCAAACAGATCTTCTGGAGACTGAATATTGCCATGACCTTGGCGACTGACCAAGATGGTCGTCCGCTTGCGGCTTTCAAATTGGCTCATCACTTCATAAAGGCTGGTTTTGGCAGAGACTTGCACCACGCGAATACTGTCATCTTCACAGGCTAGGACATCCGCTAGGCTGGCCCGCTCCAATTTTTCTCGGATAGAGCCCGTCTCCTTGCTAGCCTTGGCAAGCCAGTTGGTCAATCCTTTGTCCGAAACCAAGCCTTGATAGGTATTTTGAGCGAAGATAGGAAATTTTGAAAAATGCTCCCTGTCCACTACTTCCAAGGCCTTAATCAGCTTGTCAGAGCCTTCAAAGGTAACGGGCTTGACTTTCTCAATCTGGCGCAAAAAGTTACCAATCGTCATGGGTTCTTGATACTGGGCGATGACCTTTTCCAAAACCGCAATCAACTCCTGCGAAGGCTGGGCCACCTCCTGCAAATTGGTGCGATTTTCATGGACCAAGAGATTACGGAGCTGACGAGCTACATAGAGCTTGTCCCAGTTGGCCTCGACTGGATTGTGAGGACTGAGTTCCTTGGCCTTGGCAAGCATGGATGCTACGTCGGCGTATTCACCATCTGGAACCTTGCAGACCTTGCGCAAGATTTTATCCAAGTCATTAAAGAGCTGTAAAAAACGTGTTTCACTCATGTTAATCTACCATGTGCGATTTGAGATAGGCATCGACCATACGCTCAGTCGCCTGCACAGAGTCCAAATGGGTACGCTCGTAGGAATGGCTAGACTCAATTCCTGCACCCAGCAGGGCGTGTTTGACATCTGCACCTGCTCGCATAGCCGCAGAAGCATCTGAACCATAGTAAGGATAAATGTCTAATTTGTAAGGAATGTTTTCCTTCTCAGCCAAGGAAACGAGGTGCTGACGCAATTCATAATGATAAGGACCGGAGCCATCTTTGACACAGATAGAAACCGTGTATTCATCCGTCTGCTGGTCGTCTCCCATCGCTCCCATATCAACCGCTAGGTACTCTACAACCTTATCTGGCAGGCTAGAATTGGCACCGTAGCCGATTTCTTCATTGTTTGAAAAATAAAAATGGGTGGTGTAAGGGAGGGTGATACCCTCTTCCTTGTAGGTCTTGAGCAGGTTGATGAGAATGGCTGCCGAAACCTTGTCATCCAAATGACGGCTCTTGATAAAGCCAGTCGCTGTAACCACCGTACGCGGATCGAAGGAAATGAAATCTCCGACTTCAATACCCAAAGCGCGCGTCTCATCCGCAGAGCTTACTTTTTCGTCCAGTCGGATTTCCATATTGGTCTGATTGCGCTCAGCGGTATTGGCATCGCGGTAGACATGGACAGAAGTCTGGTGCATGAGAATGGTCCCCGTAAAGACCTTGCCGTTTTTCGCACAGTGAATCAGGCAGTTTTCACCTTCAATAGAAGGGTAGCCAAATCCTCCCACCAAATCCATTTTAATCCGACCGTCTGGTTTAATGGTCCGAACCATTGCTCCGAGTGTGTCTAGATGAGCAGTGACAATGCGGTGTTGTTGGTCACTTTCCCCCAGCACTGAAACCAGAATGCCGCCTTTAGCAGTCTTGGTCGCCTGATAGCCGAAGGACTCGACCTCGCTCTTGATATAGTTCATAATGTCCGTCGTAAAGCCCGTTGGCGAAGGTGTATTGGTTAATTTTACAATATAATCTACTGTTTGCATGGAAACCTCCTGTTTGTAAGACTATTATACCACTTTTAGCCATTTATTTTGCTATAATGAAAGCATGAAAACCTATCAAAAAATTTATCTTCTTTTGGTCGAGCGACAGGATTATATCAGCGGTGAAGAAATTGCTCAAGAATTGGGGGTCTCTCGGACTTCGGTTTGGAAAGCTATCCGCCAGCTGGAAATGCATGGATTGACCATCGAGGCTGCCCGCAATCGAGGTTACAAGCTGGTGGAAGGCGATTTGCTCTTGCCGGATGTGATTGCTGAGACCTTGCAGATTCCTGTCTACATCAAGGCCGATAGCGACTCTACCCAATTGGACGCCAAACAAGGTATCGAAAACGGTCACCCCAGCCCTGCCCTCTATCTGGCTCCCTATCAAAACAAGGCCAAGGGTCGGTTCGGGCGCCCATTTTACACCTCAAAATCCGGTGGCATCTATATGTCTCTCAGACTATCGCCCAATGTTCCCTTCTTGGAATTCAAGCCCTACACCATCTTGGTGGCAGCCGCGGTTGTGAAAGCTATCCAAGAATTGAGCGACTTGGACGTGCAAATCAAGTGGGTTAATGATATTTATCTGGGCAAGAAAAAAGTCGCTGGCATCCTGACCGAAGCCATTTCTTCCATGGAAAGTCAGACCATTACAGACGTCATCATCGGCGTTGGCATCAATGTGCATATTGATGATTTTCCAAAAGAGTTGAAAGAAACAGCAGGAAATCTCTTTGAGGACCACCCCCCCTTTACCCGCAATCAACTCATCACAGCCATCTGGCAGGCCTTCTTCCACACAGATGAGCGGGAATTGATTGCCCTCTATAAAGAAAAATCACTTGTCGTAGGCCAACAAGTGAGCTTTGTCGAAAATAATGTGACTTTCACGGGCACAGCCATCGCCGTTACTGATACTGGAAACCTGGTCATTCAACTGGACAATGGCAGGGCCAAAATGATTTCTAGCGGAGAAATCAGCCTTTCTTCTTGGACGGACCATTAAAGAGGCGTATGAATTGCGTAACCTTATAGGCAAAACGAAGGTTGCGGATGACGATAAAGGCATAGATGCCCGCAATCAAAAAATCCCCAGCCAAAATCGAGGCATTCATAAAATAAGTCGCTAAAATCGTAGTCAATGCTAAAAATATAAAATGTGATAGTCTCATACAATAGATTATAGCAAAAAATTCAGCCAATGGCTGATTTTTGTGTCACAAACATCTTTCATGTCAAAAATCTCCAATTTGCACAGCCAGACATTGAATTTTTAATATCTGTCTTGCTAAAAATAGCCAAATGAACTATGCTAGAAGAAGTTTTCAGGGAGGAAAGTAATGTAAAAAAATTCTTGCACTTATGCTTACAAGTTTTCTAATCTTGGCTGGATGCCAAACCATTCTATCGTCTGAGCCACAAGTATCCAATCTGGTGGATAAGTCCAGTCTAACCGAGGTCAAAAAACGGCTTGAAGCAACCTTCCATAAGAGGATGTCAACCAATTTTTATAGCGCTATTCCAACCTAGGCAACAAAAGATGTCACGGTTCATGCCCAAAAAATGTAAGAACATCTATCCACCATTTCATTTTCAGATAAGGCCAAAATGGTATCCGTCGTTATGCACGATGATTTGGACGGCAATAACCTCTTCATCAGTCACGTGGGTGTCATTGTTGAAGATGAAGAAGGCGCCCTTTTCGTCGAAAAACTTTCCTTCCAAGAACCCTACCAAGCCTGGAAATTCAAGAACAAGGAGGCTGTCTACTCTTACTTGCTAGACAAGTATGCCGTGGACTACAGCCAAGAAACTGCTCAGCCCTTTATCATGGAAAACGATAAGCTTGTAAAAAACAAATCGTAAGAAGAAACAAAAATCAATCACGGCAACAAAATGAAAGACTGCCTTGATTGATTTTTTTATATAGCAGAGAAGTTCTAATCCTCCACAATTTCCACTGTGTCTGCCAAAAATCCAAATTCCTCTGGCACTGGGCTTTCTTCTTTCTCAACAGTTTGCGCCTTGGCTCCTTTGGCTTTGGCTGAAAATTCCGCCCGAATGGACAACCAATCTTCGTGGGCGATGGCCAAGATTTGCGGTGAAAATCCGGCAGCCTTGCTGAGAATATTGCCAAACATGGTATTGAGATTGTCCCGTTTCATGGTTTGTTCAGCATTAAGCGGGGACTCAAAGGCTAAAATTGCGTGATTTTCATTGGCCGCAACCGGCTGTGAACCGACTAGCAAGGCACGGTCTGCACCAGACAAGCTCTCGATAATCTCACCCCAAGCATTTTGTAGGCGGGTCAAATTTTCACGCGCCTGAGCTGGATGTTCCATGGCCTCTTGCAAAATAGCATGAACCTTACTGGTGTCTAATTTGTATTTCTTAGGTGCCTGTGGTTTGCGGGAAACCGGCTTGACTTGGACAGGTTGACTAGATAAATTAGCCAATTGTTGCTGCAAATCTGCCACCTGCTGCTGGAGCTTGGTCAATTGCTGGGCCAAATCGTCTGGTAGCTCTGCCATTTTCCAAAAAGATGAACCATCCTCAGCCAAGCGAATGGTCATCATCTCGGCGTAAATCTTGGGCTGGGGACTGGTCTTAATGTCGCTCAAGCCCTTAGTCACCTGCTCAATCATGGCAAAAATCCGCGCCTGAGGCAGGGCCAAATTTTCCGTAAAACCTACGGTTAAGTGCGTATCCTCGCCACCGGTCTGAACCACGAGCATGTCCCGCAGATAATGGAGCAAGTCCGTCGCAAACCGGCTCATGCTCTTGCCTTGATCGAACAAGGTCTGTAAGTGACTGAGGGCCTCTAGGCTATCTGCTTGACGAAGGCTGGTCACATAATCATCCAGCGCCTTCAAACTGATAGAGCCTGTGATTTCCTCAGCGATAGCCAGGGTGATTTCTTGATTGGGACTGAGACTGAGAGCTTGATCGAGGATTGACAGGGCATCCCGCATCCCACCTTCTGCCCGACGGGCAATGACAGTCAGAGCTTGGCTGTCAAAGGTAAGACCTTCCTTGGTCAAAATTGCCGCCAGATGCGCCTGAATGTCGGTCACCTTGATAGACTTAAATTCAAATCGTTGCACCCTGGACAAAATGGTCGCTGGAATTTTGTGCAACTCCGTCGTCGCAAGAATAAAGACCACATTTTCCGTCGGCTCCTCCAAGGTCTTCAAGAGTGCATTAAAAGCCCCAGTCGACAGCATGTGGACCTCGTCAATGATATAAACCTTGTAGGTTGCAAGGCTAGGTGCATAAGTTGACTTGTCCCGAATATCACGGATTTCATCGACACCATTATTGGATGCCGCGTCAATCTCAATCACATCCTCCAGACTGCCCTCGGTAATGGCCTGACAGATATAGCAATCATTACAAGGCTCACCCGCCACCTGATTGGGACAGTTCATGGCCTTGGCGAAAATCTTGGCAGCCGAAGTCTTACCCGTTCCACGAGGACCCGAAAAGAGGTAGGCATGGCTGATTTTACCCTGCTCAATGGCCTGCTTGAGTGTAGTCGCTACCACCTCCTGCCCCACCATTTCTCCAAAGGTCTGGCTCCGGTATTTCCGATATAAAGCTTGGTACATTACCCTTTTTCTCCAAACATAGCAAAATTCCAATTTGTCTTGTCCACTAGGAGGGCGACAAATTTCTCAAGGTATTCTTGGTCAATGGCATCATAATCCGCAACCAGTCTGGAATCCAAGTCCAAAACGCCCAAGAGCTGACTGTTTTTCACCATAGGCACCACGATTTCGGACATGGCTGCCGCATCGCAGGAGATGTAGTTAGCGTGGGTCCGGACATCGTCTACGATAATGGTCTGACGTTTCTCTGCCGATTCCCCACAGACACCCTTTCCAAGGGCAATGTGAACGCAAGATACGCCACCCTGAAATGGCCCCAAAATCAATTCCTGCCCATCATACAAGTAAAAACCTGTAAAGATAGAGTGAGGCAAAGCTTGATTGAGCAGAGCCGAGGCATTGGACAAATTAGCTAGCGCATTGGTTTCTCCGTCGAGGAGGGCTTCCAATTGAGCCAGCAAGAGTTGATACTGTGCGATTTTTTCTTGATTTTTCATAGAATTATTATAGCACAGAATGAGGAACATTTATAGTTCCAAGTAAAAAAGAAAAAGGCTTGCGCCTACTTCATCACCCACAAGAGGATAGCCAGGTCAATCAGGACCCCAACTGTCCAAGCCAATTTAAAATACCATTTTTGGGTCTTGTGACGGAAACGATTGCCACCTGCCCAAGCACCCAGACCACCGCCCAGGTAAGACATCAAGAGCAGAGTCTTTTCAGAAATCCGATAGGCACCCTTTCTGGCCTTGCCCTTGTCCATACCGTAAGTCAGAAAGACCACCAGGTTCCACACTAACAACAGCATGGCCACAACTTGTTTACTGTCCATTTTTCTCTCTTTCTACTTTCGCTCAATAAAATTCAATCTGGCCGACGGTCAATCCTGCCCAAGCTCTTATTTATCGAGTTGGATTGACATCGAAGATAATTTTCACAGAGCATTACCACTTCCACTTTACCATACTATCCTGATAGAGACAAGAAAAAAACGATTCAGAAAATCTGAACCGTCTTTTAGATATCGTCTAAAGTATCCTGCAACCAATTCAGTTGGGCACGATTTCGAGCAATTGCTCGATTTAGAATCAAGTATCTTCCGAAATTCTCGCGAATCGCTTCCTTATCAGAAAACAGGTGATTTTTCCGATCTTCTAGATGGCGCAAATGCTTGTCAACCAGCTCAATCTGGCCTTCCAATAAAACTGGAATCCGTCTATCATTGCGGTTGCGAATGAAGAACAATTTCAAGGAGAAAATATCTTTCTGCTGCGGTGTGTCTTCATTTGGGACAGACAACCACTCATCTAAGATTTTCATTCCCTCTTCGGTCATCGCATACTGCTTTTCCTTATCGTTACCAGGTACTGGATGACAGGTAATCCATTGGTCGCTGGTCATCCGCTTCAACTCTGGATAGACTTGACTATGGGCTACTTGCCAAAATTCTCCCAAATCACGCTGGACGAACTCTGTTATTTGTTTTCCTGTTACCATACTATCACTGGAAGCCATAATCCCTAAAATGATATTGGGCAACACTCTCTGCTTCGGCATCTTAACCACGCTCTCTCAAAATACTCTCCACCTTGGTATTTATCAAGTCAATAGCCACGACATTGGAAACCCCCTCAGGGATGACAATGTCGGCATAACGTTTGGTTGGCTCGATAAATTGGTGATACATAGGTTTCACTACCGAGGTGTATTGATCAATAATACTATCCAAACTCCGCCCGCGTTCTAACATGTCTCTCTTGATCCGACGAATAATACGAATGTCATCGTCTGTATCCACAAAAATTTTAATATCCATCAAATCGCGAAGACGCTGATCCTCAAGTACCAAGATTCCTTCTACAATAAAGACATCTTGAGGGTCTTGACGATAGGTTTTGTCAGAACGAGTGTGTTGGGTATAGTCATAAATCGGAATGTCCACTGCTCGACCTGCTAACAGTTCTCCTATATGATAAATCATGAGATCTGTGTCAAAAGCCAGTGGATGGTCGTAATTGGTTAAGATACGTTCTTCAAATGTCAGGTGAGATTGATTCTTATAGTAAGAATCATGTTCAATCATTGAAATTCGTGCATCAGGAAAATTATCCAAGATCGCGCGAGACACACTGGTCTTGCCGCCGCCCGATCCACCTGTTACGCCAATAATAATCGGTTTCTGTGTCATATCAACTCCTTCTCTTATCAATACTATTTTAACACGAAACGTGCTATAATGAAAAGAATAACACATAAAGAAATGAGATTTTATGCTTAAATTTGGAATTATTGGAACTTCATCCATTTCTCATGAATTTATTAAAGCGGCTCAAAAAAGTCAAGCCTATCAACTAAGCGCCGTCCTGTCTAGAAATATCGAGACCGCCAGAAATTTTTCTGCTCCTTATGAAAATGTAATTTTATACACAGGTATGCAAGAGTTTCTGGCATCGGACTTGGACCTGGTTTATATCGCCAGTCCCAATTCCCTTCATTTTGAACAGGCCAAGGCCGTGCTGGAGGCTGGTAAACATGCCATTGTCGAAAAAACCATGGTATCACGGCCTGATGAATTGGCTAGGCTGAGACAAATAGCCAAGGAAAAAGGTATCTTTCTCTTTGAAGCAGCCCGTAATTACCAGGAAGAGGCATTTGCCATTATTCGTGACTTCCTGGCTGATCAGACTATTTTGGGTGGCTACTTTGGCTATGCCAAGTATTCATCAAAAATGCCTGAGTTGCTGGCTGACCAGACACCCAATATCTTCTCGACAGATTTTTCAGGTGGGGCCCTCATGGATTTGGGTGTCTATACTCTCTATGCGGCTATCGGCTTGATTGGCACTCCCAAGTCTGCTCGCTACACAGCCCAGCAATTGCCGTCCAGCTTGGATTTGAACGGTAGTGGACAACTCATTTATGATGACTTCTTCGTGACCATTCAGGCTGGAAAAAATGTGACCAGTGACCTGCCAAGCGAAATCTATACAGCGGATGGTACCTTGGTCCTGGATGGTTGCCAACGGATCAGCTCTGCTATTTTCAAAAAACACGACGGTAGCCAAATTGCCCTGCCTGTCCAAGTAGCTCCGCACCCCATGCTGGAGGAGGCGGTCAACTTTGCTCGGGTCATCAGGGAGCAAAACCATGAACTGGCGGACCAGTGGCTGGATGTGGCCCAGGCCGTCCACCAAACTCTTTACACCATGCGCAAGGACGCAGGAATCACCTTTAAGGCGGATACGATATGAAAACCAACTTCCCAACTAGCTGGCTGGACCAGCTGACACAGGCCGGATTTGAAGACTTCACTCCGGTTCAAACCCAGGCTTTCGAGCCTATCAAAAATGGACAGTCCCTGCTGGCTATCAGCCCAACAGGCACCGGCAAGACCCTGGCCTATCTCTGGCCTAGTTTGCTGGCCTTGACGCCAAAAAAAGCCCAACAATTGCTGATTTTAGCACCAAATACAGAACTAGCTGGACAAATTTTTGATGTCTGCAAGACCTGGTCGGAGACGATCGGCCTCACTGCCCAGCTCTTTTTGTCTGGCTCCAGTCAAAAGCGCCAGATTGAGCGACTGAAAAAAGGACCTGAAATCCTTATCGGAACGCCCGGTCGGATTTTTGAGCTCATCAAGCTGAAAAAAATCAAGATAATGAATGTTAACACCATTATCCTAGATGAATTTGACCAGCTTTTTAGCGATTCCCAGTACCATTTCGTGGAAAAAATTATCAACTACGTCCCTCGGGACCACCAGTTGGTCTATATGAGTGCGACAGCCAAGTTTGACCGGGAAAAGATTGGTCCTGATGTACTGACCTTGGACCTGTCCGAGAAGAAATTGGACAATATCCAGCATTGCTACATGATGGTGGACAAGCGAAATCGTCTGGAAGTCCTTCGCAAGTTTGCCAATATCCCTGATTTCCGAGCCCTTGCCTTCTTCAACAGCCTATCGGACCTGGGTGCTAGCGAGGATAAGTTGCTCTACAACGGTGCCAATGCTGTTTCGCTGGCATCTGATGTCAACGTCAAGTTCCGCAAGGTTATCATCAAGCGGTTCAAAAAACATGAAATCAACCTCTTGCTGGCTACAGATATGGTAGCGCGTGGGATTGACATCGATAATCTGGAATGCGTCCTCAACTTCGAGGTTCCCTTTGACCAGGAGGCCTATACCCACCGAGCAGGTCGTACCGGTCGTATGGGCAAGGAGGGCTTGGTTATCACCCTGGTATCCAGCCCAAGCGAGCTCAAACAGTTGAAAAAATACGCCCAAGTACAAGAAGTCATCCTGAAACAACAGGAATTGTATAAGGTCTAAGAACTAAGCTATAATAAACAGTTACTCCCTAGCCAGATTGAAGCTAGGGAGTTTTGGTTATTTCCACAGAATGCTGATTAATATCAGGCTTAATCCTGCAACGATGTTCAGATAGGGATTGCCATACAGTGGACTCACTGCAATGAGAAAGAAACCAACCGAGAGCAAAAATGGATGTTTATTTTTCTTAAACATTATTCTGTTCCAGCCTTCACCTTGTTTGCTGAAATAACAAACGGTGTCCAGATCAGGAAGGCAATGAAGAGGTTGAAGAGTGATACAAGGGCTGCCATCACATTACCACCAGTTGCCAAGTAAGCATACAAGCCTGGAGGTGTAATCCATGGAACCGCTAAGAAGACAGGCGGAATCAAGCCCATAGAGGTCGCTAGATAGGCAATTGTTGCACAAACAGGCGGTACAATCAACCATGGAATAACAAAGAGTGGGTTCAGTACCATTGGAATACCAAATGTGATTGGTTCGTTGATATTAAAGATTCCCATTGGTGTTGAAAGACGAGCTACTGTTTTATATTCTTCTCGTTTAGAGAAAATGAAGATGGCGAGGATGAGCGCCAATGTAACCCCTGAACCACCCATTTGAGCGTAGGCATCAAAGGAACCACGAGTCCATAACCATGGTAAGTCTGCCGCGCTTCTTGTCGCTTCATAAACGGCAGTATTCTCATTGAGGGCAACCCCGTAGATACCATCCATAACTGGTGCCAAAACGTTGTGACCATGTAAGCCAAAGAACCAGAAAAGCTGAACCAAGAAGGTAAGCAAAATAACTGAGCCAATACCTTGAGATAGACCCATCAATGGCATCTGGATATAGGTTGAAATCACATCACTCAAGGCTTGACCAGTCGCAGCGTAGACTGCATAAGCCAAGATTGAAGATGCGTAAATAGCTGCTGTACCAGGGATGATGGCTACAAAGGCTTTGTTTACCGCAGGCGGTACTGTATCTGGTAACTTGATAGTAATATTCCGTTTTACCAGACTGGCATAGACAAATGTTGATAGGAAGCCAATGAAGAGGGCGGTGAAAAGACCGGTAGCTCCCGCATATTTCAAAGCAATGGCTCCCCATTCACTTGTTTCAAGTACAGATGCACCATCATTTGTTGCTATTGTCAGCCCCAAGTCTTTCAAAGCTGTTATAACTGAATTATCTAGTCCATCGAGAGCTGTGGAGATTGTCAAGCTCTGTGGCATAGTAGAAATAAAGGAAGCAAAGGAAATCAAACCACCTGCCAAAGGGTTGACCTTGTGCATATTAGACAAATTGTAGCCTAAGGCAAATGAGAAAACGAGGGCCATTATACCAATGGTACCAAAATAGACATAACCATTGACATTTATCAGTGGTTGCATAGCCTCTGCAAAGCCAGTCCACCCCATATTATTTGGGATGTCCCTCAGAAAAACATTGAGCAAGACTGCTACTGAACCGGCCATGGTAACTGGCATCATAGAAATAAAGGAATCTCGAATCGCAACTAAATGCCTTTGCGAGCCGATTTTCCCAGATATTTCCATAAACTTATCAGAAATATTTGACATAATCTGTCTCCTTTTTATTTTTTTCTTCCGCTTTAAACGGTTTTGTGACAAATTTGTTAACAAAGAAAATCAAATCATGATTCATTCCTAAAAATAGTCTTTTGCAGAAAACCTACCTCTATGAAACTAGTGGGCAAATGATTTGATTTCTGAAAAATATTATCCGGCTTCTTGTGTGGCATAACGAACCAAGGCATCTAATTGTGCCTCTGTCTGCCGTTCTAGACTTTTTGCCATCAATTTTTCCATCAGGAAATAATTAGCCTTGGTAAAAAAATCCGCAGCTTCCACTCCATAAGAATACTGAATACTGGTATGTCCCTTATCTACAGGAGTCAATTGATAGGTCATCGTTTCCTTGCCTCGATTAGATGAGAATCGAACAGAATAGAGGGATGGACTGGCCAACTCCAGCAGGGTGACTTGGACACTATGCTGATGTTTCTCGCCAAATCGTTTTTGGTAGGTTAAGCCAGCTACCAAGTCAACTTCCGCCGGCTCCTCACAAGTATTTTGTCGATAATCTTCTTTTAAGGACGTCACTATCGCCTCGAAAAGTCGATCAATAGAAACCGGATAAGTTTTTGTGATTTCCATTCCTCCTCCTTTCTATATACCCGCAGATGGCTCTGTAGCATTGTTTAGCTGTCCAATCGTTCGTACAAACTAACAATCTCTTTGGCCATATCAATGAAGGTAATGGCATTCATCAGATGGTCTTGACCATGCACCATGAGCAAGGATACCTCAACAGATTGTCCACCTGCTTCCTGAGCCAACAGACTTGTTTGTGACTTGTGGGCAATATTCAAGGAATCATTGGCCTGTTCAAGCTTTGCATGCGCATCTGCAAATTCGCCTTTTTTAGCAGCCTGAATGGCTTGGACAGCCAAGCCTTTGGCATCACCACCATACATGATTAAACCCATAATGGATTCTAAATTGCCTGAAGAATTCATATTATTCTCCCATTAACTTTAGCGCGGCATCTAAAACATTAGCACCATTCATAACACCATAGTCCATCATATTGATGGAATCCACCTTGATACCTGGCTCAAATTTTCCTTTGTATTCATTCAAGAGGAATTTGACCTGTGGTCCTAATAAGAGAACATCAATTTCCTTTTGAGCCACTTCGGAATCAGCTTCAGAAACAGGAACCGCCCAAATAGTAGCTTCAAGACCTTTTTCCTCTGCTGCTTTTTGCATCTTAGTTACCAACATACTTGTTGACATACCTGCATTACATACTAACATAATGTTTTTCATTATCTTTTCCTCCTATTTCTGTTTTTGTATTAAGGGAATAAAAATAGTTACTAATTCATCATAGGTTGGATTGTTCAACAACCGTTTTTGTAGGTCTTTGTCTTTGACAAACTCGACCAGACAGGGGGATATATATTTTATGTGAGAATTTCGCCCCGTTGAAGGGGATAGTAAGAATACAAAATGAACGATTCCCTCCTCACCCCAACGGATACCTTCTTTAGAAATACCTACTACAATCTGTTCTGAATAGCTCATTGCTACCGCAGGATGAGGGAAGGCCAACGTTTCTTCAAATACTACAGAGCTATAGGTCTCCCGCAGATGAACCTGGTCTAAAAATATTTCTACAAAACCTGGCTGACTAGCTTCATTCAGCTTCATTGTCAACTCTTCCAACAGGGTCATTCGTTCCCTATTTTCATCGACTACCACAATCCGACTCGGTCCAAAGACCGCCTCAGCAATCTGACGCGCTTGAGCATGGTCCATATTTTCCCCATGTTCCTCACCCATCGAAAAGGTCAAACCTTGTTGCAAATGTTGCTTTATCTTTGCGACATCCTCTCCGGATAGAAAAACGGAAACCGTGATAACCGGTGTCATAAAGATAAGATTGGATAGACTGACAGATGAGATAATCAACTCAATATCAGACAATCGCTCCTCGGTCACCTCGTAATAGCTGACCACATCTACAATTTCTATACTTGAAGAAAATTCTTTCTCCAGCCGATTTTTCAACATCAAGGCACTACCGACACCTGTTGAGCAAACGACCAATACCTTTGTCTTTCGCTGTGGATTGTACCGTTCAACTGCCGCCATCAAGTGCAGGGAAAGATAAGCCCATTCATCATCTGAAACTTTATAACCTTGAAAGAGGGGCATTTGTCCAAAGACCTCCTTTGTGAGGTCAAAGACTTCCGCATAATCCCTACGAATCTCCTCCGTCAATGGATTATCCAAGACAATCCCATTTTCCAGTCGGATTTTTAGGGGTAACATGTGGGCTAGAATTCCTTTAAACAACTGCTGATCGGCAGAAAGTTCTAAACCGATCTTACGAGACAAATGGAGCAAACTATCTTGAATTTGCTGTCTCAAGGCCACTTCTGCCTGGTCTATTTTGGCCAGATTTTCCGTCAGCTTAACCTTCAAATGAAGGGCAATATAATTTGCTTCTTCCTCAGGAATCAATAGGTCAAAGGCTCCTTCAATTTTCCTGAGAATTTTTTGGGCAACCTGATATTCCTTAGAGCGACTAATTTGTTCTGAAATGGGAAAGCGTTCAATTGCAGAGCCAGCCCGCATCCGCTGCAACATCAGGGCGATATGAAGGACCAAATTTTGCAATACAAAATCTGATAGACGAAGACTTGCATCCCGACATTCATCAATCACAATCCTCATAATTTCTGTGAAATTGATGGATGGAAGGAGGTTATTCTCAACGAGTCCATATAAGGTTTTCCCTAGCTGTTCGCTGAAAAAATAATCCATGATAAAATGCCGAATCGCCGTCTCTTTACCAGTGATTTCTAAACCTGCTTTTGTCATATTTAATTCGATATCGTAGGATGACAATAGGTTTCGGATATCAACAATCACCGAGTGCAGGGTTGTTTTACTGATAAATAAGTCCCTTTCCAATTCCGCCAATGTTGGCGACTGTCCTTCAAACAAGAGCTTATTGAGCACAAATCTCTGCCTGTCCACAGCTTCTTCCACCGAATGAAGATTGGTCAGCTGCCTTTTGGAAGAAAGGGAGGATTGCCAAAAGGTTTCAAATGCACGAGAATCATCCACTTGCAGATGATAACCGAGACCAGGCTTTGATAGCAATTGACTCCCGCTATTTTGTAGCGAAGCCGTTAACTGCTTCAGATAGGTTCTAGCCGTACGGTCGCTAATATGCAGCTGCTGAGCAATTTCCAAACTAGAAACGTAATCATCTGGATGGTCGATTAGAAATTCTAATAATCGAATCTCCTTTTTTGATAGCATCTCGTCCTCCTTTCCAAACTTAAAATCTGTATTCAAAAGCCCTGTAGCTCTATAGATTTATAATAACATACACACAAGAAATTGACTATTCTTCTTTTTTCCTTAGCATTGATGAAAGATTGCGACTAAACTACTTTTAAGCGAAAGGCCTGCCATGGCTTCAAAAAGGAAACCAACGGCCAATCCTCAGGATGTATGGTTCCAACGATATTTGCCTTAGTGGATAGCTCCAGTTCCTTAATGACAATGTGGAGTTCTCCTTTGTAGCGACCGTAGAGGTCATTATCAATGATGACAGTTCCGGCTTCTACCTTGCGATATCCATCTGTCTGAGCAGGAATAGAGTTATCTTTATATACAATTCGTGGCATGGTTGAACGAATAACATAAGCAGAGATATCCCCACGATAATTGTGACTAAAATCAATAATCTCTCTCTCAATATCGGTCACGTGTTCTGCCAATTGCACTCTGAAAGTCAGAACATCTTCATCGAGCACCTCTTGAATAGACTCTAATTCTTCTTCTATCACGAACTGATTGGAAATCAATACCCAATCAATCAAACCAGTCGCTTTTATCCACGCAATTTGACGAGCTAATTCTTGATGACGGTGTTCTTCTAGAGTTGGTAACCCTTCAGACAAGGGCCATGGGCCCTCTGTTGCAGTCTGCGAGGAGACAAAGGCTGCCGATGTAATCCCCTCTTGTCTATAAAACTCTGACATTTCGAGAAAGTAATCTTCCGAAAGTGCCGTATATTCATGGGGATAAAAATTATGACAGGCAATTATATTCTCTCTATTAGCTCCTGCTTGCAAGAGATTTGTCAATAATCTCTTATCTGTACTCATGTTCAACTCAATTTTCAGCTGATAAGGATTTTGTGTCAGAGAAACAATTTCTTCCAAGGGCAGAGCTTCATCCAAGCGAATCCCTGCAACTCCGAATGCATGCGCTTTTTCAATAAGGGAATCTTTCCAACCACAGGATTCAATGAAGCCTGGACTGATATCTGCAATCACTAGCATCCCCTTTTGGTTGGCATAGGAAATAACTGAACGATACAGGTCAAACACCTCGGAATTATCTGGCCCAATCTGGAGCAAGCTGATAAAAATCCTCCTTGCACCATATCGTTCCATCAAATCGATGTAGCTCTGACATTTCTCCAAGCCATGTCGCTCCGGATAGATTGAAAATCCAAAGTTTGTCATATTCCCCCTCCTACCTACTAAAGCCGTTGGCTTGACTGACTTCCTTAAACCAATAACCTGATTTTTTGATGATTCTCTTTTGAGTGCTCAAATCCAGCTCAACCAAGCCATATCTATTTTTATAAGCATTTAACCAAGACCAGCAGTCAATAAAGGTCCAAAGCATGTAACCCTTACAATTGGCGCCTTCTTGAATGGCTCGATGTAGCTCAATCAAATGGTCTTGAATAAATTCAATCCGATAATCATCCTGAATATAGCCATCCTCTTTGAAGGCCTCTTCTCCTTCCACGCCCATGCCGTTTTCCGTGACCAGCCAAACGATATTGCCATAGTCCTTTTTCAAATTCATGGCAATGTCATAAAGGCCGCGTTCATAGATTTCCCAGCCACGGTGAGGGTTGATTTTCTTGCCAGGCATATCATAAGAGGCAAAGAAATGTTCCGTCGTCAACAAGTCACCCTCCTCAAAGATTACTTTCGGAGCCTGTACTCGGAGAGGCTGATAGTAGTTGACTCCAAGGAAATCAACCGTATTTTCCCTGATGATAGCAAGTTCCTCTTCTGTAACATCTGGTCTGAGCCCGTATTCATCGATAATGGCTACCAATTCTTCTGGGTAGGCCCCCAATACAGACGGATCCAAAAAGCTCTTGGTCTGGAAAAGTTCGGCAATGCGGGCAGCTTTCTGGTCTTCAGGACTGTCACTCCTTGGGTAGGCAGGAGTCAGATTGAGCACAATAGAAATCTGATGGTCTGGATGCAATTCATGACAGGCCTTGACTGCCAAGGAGCTGGCTAATTGAGTATGGTAAGCCACCGCTACTGCAGCCTTAGCATCAACTTTACAGGGATAATGGTAGGAGCCCAAATAGCCACACTCTACCGGCACAATCGGCTCATTGAAGGTCACCCAGTGGTCAACCAAATCCCCAAATAATTCAAAACATTTCCGAGCGTAGGCTTCATAGGCCCAAACCGTTTCCTTGGATTCCCATCCTCCTTTTTCCTGCAAAGCATAAGGTAGGTCAAAATGATAGAGATTGACCAGCAACTTGACACCCAAGGCATTGACCTGCTGAAAAACATCCCGGTAAAATTCCACAGCCCTTGGATTGACCTGACCGACACCGTCCGGGATTAAACGTGACCACTGGATAGATGGCCGAAAAATCGTATGCCCCGTTTCTTTCAAAAGCTCAATATCGGTCTGATAGTTTTTATAAAAAGTGGAGGTCACATCCGGACCAATCTGCCCATGGAAACGCTCCGGCTCAATCCCAAACCAGTAGTCCCAGTTGTTCAAGCCCTTTCCGTCACCTGGCTCTATCCCCTCACTCTGTGGACCAGAGGTGGATGAACCCCAGAGAAATCCTTCTGGAAATTGATAAAATGTCCTTTGTTCTGTCATTATACATTCCTTTCTGCTTGGATGGCTTCAATGCTGGATGCAAATTGCGGTAAATAATCCGCATGTGCAAGCAATAGGTCTTTTAATAATTCTTCTGCTTTAGGCCCGTTGGCAATCAAGGGATTGAGATAGAAGGCTTGCAAGAGCAAGTCATAATCACCTGTCACCGCAGCTTCTACCGTTGCTAATTCCATCTCCTTCATCAGCTTCAAATAAGCAGTCACCAGAGGTGGACTTGGCGGACAGCCGAGCGGAATAGCCCCATGAGCTGTAATAATAGCAGTCACCTCCACAACACAATTTTCTGGTAGATAAGGAATCACACCCCGATTGACCGTCGAAACGGTTAACTCCTGGTGGCTGTCATTGTAAATAGCTACAATCAACTGGCAGGCAATGTCGCTGTAATAAGCTCCGCCCCGTTTCTCCAACTGCTTGGGCTTTTCTTGTAAATGAGGGTCGGCATAGAGCTGGAACAATTCCTTTTCTACCTCTTGGACCACTGCGGCACGCACCCGCCCAGCCTGGTATTGCTGGAGGGCATCATCCAACATCTCATTTTCCAAAAAATAATAGCGGTGATAGTCACACGGCAGCAGGCCAATTGTCCGAAGTAAGTCAATTGAAAATTCCAGATTACTGATATTTTTCACCACATCTGCTGGACGGCTTGCCTGATCCCCATAGAGTTTCTCCATCACTTCCATGGTCCGATTTTTTCCAAAACGGTCCCAAACCTGATGAAAATGAAAATGATTCAAACCGATATGGCTGGTCATAGCCTCAGATTCCTGAAGACCAAGTACCTCTGCGGCAGCTTTCTTTTGCCCAATCGGAATATTGCATAGACCTATCACCTTTTCCCACCCCAGGTAATTGACAATAGCCTCCGTCACCATACCAGCAGGATTCGTAAAGTTAATCAGCCAGGCATCTGGACAGAGCTCTTTCATATCAGCAATGATGCTCTTATAGGCTTGAATGGTCCGCAGAGCCTTAAAAATACCTCCAGCTCCGTTAGTCTCTTGACCTAAAAATCCATGACTGAGAGGAATGGCTTCATCCAAGTATCGCGCCTGCAATTGACCGACCCGAAATTGAGAGGTCACAAAATCTGCATTTTTTAGAGCGCTTCTCCTATCCAAGGTCGCATGAATTTCCCAGTCAAGACCAGCTTTTTTGACCATGCGCTTGGCAAGTTCTACCACGATTTCCAATTTTTCTCGGCCATCTTCGATGTCTACAAACCACCATTCTTTGATAGGTACCTCGGTATGTCTTAGAATCATTCCTTCTACCAGTTCCGGTGTATAGCTTGAGCCACCACCTATTGTTACGAGTTTGACCATAGGCATTATCCTCCATTTTACTCTTACTAAAAGTATACTCTTAATATACTGGATTTGTAAACGGTTTCCAAGACCAAACTTTTCCTTTTCCCTACGGAAAATCCTTGGGTTCTGGGCAAAGAAAAACCTATGCTCATGGTGAACATAGGTTAGATATGATCTTATTTAAGCGCCGGGTCCGGCATCAAATTGATTGTAATAAATCAATTGAGGATTTAGTTCTTGCCCCAGTAATTCACTAGAAGTCACCAACTTGAAGCCTTGGCTCGCAAAATACTGGAGCGTTGGTTCGACACTTTCTACACTGGTAGGATGGATATCGTGGAGCAAAACGATAGATCCAGGAATCGTATTGGCCTTAATGGTTTCCAGAATGACCGCAGGATTCCGGCTGGACCAGTCATTGGAATCCACTGACCAATAGATAATGGGCATATTAATGATATTCATGGTCGCTTGATTGACTGCTCCGTACGGCGGCCGCATGAGCTTGGGCTTGTAGCCCAGAATCTTTTCCAGAGCAGCCTGGGTGTCACCAACTTCTGACTGAACAGCCTCTGGACTGATGCCTGTTAACTTCGGATGGTTCCAGGTATGGTTACCAATTTCATGACCTTCTGCCACCATTCGCTGGATAATATCCTCATTACCAGCAATATTTTTCCCTAAAATAAAGAATGTTGCCTTAACATTGTATTTCTTCAAAATATCCAAAATCTTTGGTGTCGTCTGGCGGTTGGGACCGTCGTCAAAGGTCAGAGCAATCCGTTTTTGATTGGCCAATTCTTCTTTTTCCTTTTGGTACTTGTCGTAGTTTTCCTGATCTGTGACTGTCAAATGATGGCCGGACAAGCAATCATAGAGGTCTGAGATAGAAATGGCTAGGGTCTCCACTTGATAGCCTTCTGGCAGGTTTAACAGAAACTGACTCTCTCGGTAGCTGAAGGATAGATTTTCCACCTCTTCCTGGCCAAATTTCTGGAGAAGCTGGTCGATTTCTGCCTGCTCCATACCTTGACTAGCCAATTCTCTCTGCAGGTGAGATGAGACAATGGCACGAAAAACTCCCTGGTCCTCAACCAAATGTTTCAAACTAAAAACCTCTTGCTCCGCTGTCAGTAAAATCTGCTCCACATCCTGTTTTTTCTGAGAAACCAACTTGGTTCCCCGTACCTTGTAAGGCCTTGTTCGAATCCGATAAGCTATGATGTCTTTGTACTCAGAGTTTTCCTTATCCACACTGAAAAAATGCAGTCCTGTCGTTCTAGATTGAGGCCCTTCCTGGCCGAATTGCTTTTTCACCAGTGCTAGGACCTCCTTCTGAATCACCGAAATCGGATTCCCAGCTTCATCTTCTGGAATGGCAACTTGAACAAATTCTGAACCGATTTTCCCAGCCTGACGATAGACATTGCTTTCCTTGGAATAGTTTAATTTTAGCTGTTTGACGTCATCTCTCAAGGCCTGTTCCTGGTATTTTCCATAAGCAAAGACCAACATGCCAAGGCACACTAAAAAAAGAATGCTATTGACAACCAACAGCGCAACATTTTGTTTTCTCATACAAGTAAATCTCTTTCATAGATATATATAACTATCATAGTATAAAAACGACTTTTTTTCAATCAATATTCGGTTTCTGAAAACAGTTACATAAAATAAAAAAGAGCCGAACTTTTTCGACTCCTTTTCATCTCTTAGTCTGCGCGGATAACTTCCACACGGTAGCCATCTGGATCCGTTACAAAATAGTATCGTCCTGGATTGCCTGGTAGTCCACTGAGGTCTGTCGTTGGATAGCCAAGCGCCTTGTGCTTAGCATTGTCCCCTTCCAAATCATCTGAAGAGAGAGCCAGGTGTGAAAAACCATCCCCAACCACATAAGGACCATGATCGTAATTATAAGTCAATTCAATCTCAAACTCATCACCTGGAAGTGCCAAATACACCAAGGTAAACTTGTGGTCCGGATAATCCTTACGACGGGTTTCTTTAAATCCAAAGGCTTCTTCGTAGAACTTTTGAGAAGCTTCTAAGTTTTCAACACGCAAACAAGCGTGCAACATTTTTTTACTTGCCATGTTAGACTCCTTTTATTTGATACTTAAATTCTATCATAGAATACATGAAAAATCTGATATCTGATATGAAAAGTGGACCATCACAAGGACGGTCCACCTTATATAGTTGATGCTCAATTCCTATTGCCCCTGAGACCAATGGTCATGAACACTCCCTATCAACTATATTTTCTTTTGCGAGCTGCAAATCCTAGAAGACCCAGAGCTGTAAGACCAATGAGAGAAAAGCCTGATTGACTATCTCCGGTATTTGGCAAGCTAGCAGATTCTGATTGAGTTGCTGAAGCTGGACTTACTGACCCAGTTGGAACTGAGAGTTCAGAAGTTGAAACCGGTTCTGGACTAGCTACTGTTGAAGTAGTAACAGGTGCAGCTGGTACTTTGAACTCAAAGGCTGGCAGATAGTGATAAGCCGGTTCCCCTTTTTCCGTTACCAATTCGTCTTCAGCAATTGGGTAAGAAGCTGGATCTGCATAGTCTGTACCTGCTTGAAGTTCTGCTTCATTGCTGAATCCATCTTGATCATCATCGGCTGCTAGATCAAAGGCAGGAACTTCATGGTAGGCTGTCTCAAGCTTATCAGTCACCAATTCTTCTTCAACGACTGCTGCTGGCGCCATAACAGTCAACTCATTACCAAATACATAGCCACCCACACTTGATAGCCAGTTAATCTTGATGTAGCGAGTAACGGTCCCCTCTGGTAGAAGAGCAGCTTTTTCGTTAGCATTACGAAGCCAGGTTGTTGGTTCACCGACTGCTTGCTATGTCTCACCATCTTGACTAATTTCAAGGCTCAATCCAGTAATATTTCCATTACCAGCGTTATCGCGAGGACGATAAATTAGGTGATCGACAGCTGTACTTTCTCCCAAATCAATAACTAGACTTGACGGAACAGCACGATTATTGTTCCAATCACTATGGTAAAGTGTATTATCATCACCATCGTAAAGATTGGTTAATGGTTCATTTGCTTGTTCTGCCGTGCTTGCAGTTGCATTGACAATTGCTACTTTCAAGCTTGGCTCTTTAGCAATTGTATCGGTTTCGAGAACCTCAGATGCTTCTGAAGAACCTAGTGGATTACGGGCTGTCACACGGTATCGATAACTTGTGGTTGGCAAAAGATTGTGCACATCAAAGTGAGCACTTTCTGTCTGACCAATCGCAACCGAAGCCATACCGACAGTAAAACGTCGAATAGAAAAACGTTGCCGCTTATCAAATAGTTGCTTTGAAATTTATTCATTTAACATAGACCTCTCTTTTTTATTATATTAATTATATTGTGTTCACTTTTGATGCATCCTCCTAAACCTACATCATCCATATTGGAACGCTTACAAAAAGAGTCTTTCATTGAATGATTTTAATTGCAAGCATTTTGTGGATATCTCCACTTGATAATTTATTGATATACGAATTCAGTTGTCATACAAACATAGTTATAAGTTGTGATAATTCTATCCGAGCATCAAAAAACACCTAGACCGAAGTCCAGGTGTCCAACCAATTACGCTTCCAAGTAGTACTCTTTCACGATGTTGAGGTTTTCGTCCAATTCGAACACAAGTGGTGGGAAGTTAGGGATTTCCACATCCATGATTTCATCGTCAGACAGTTGCTTGATGTGTTTTACAAGGGCACGGATAGAGTTACCGTGTGCACCTACGAAGACATTTTTGCCATCTTTCAAGGCTGGAGCAATCTTGTCTTCCCAGAATGGAAGAGCGCGCTCAAGCGTTACTTTTAAGTTTTCAGCATCTGGGATAACTGAGCCATCAAGGTGAGCATAACGACGGTCAGTGTGTGCTGAATGCTCATCGTCTTTTGCCATTTCTGGTGGCAATACATCGTATGAACGACGCCAGATGTGTACTTGCTCATCACCATATTCAGCAGCAGCTTCAGCCTTGTTTTTACCTGTTAAACCACCGTAGTGACGCTCGTTCAAACGCCATGATTTTTCAACTGGTACCCACAATTGATCTGCAGCTTCAAGAGCCAAGTTTGTTGTCTTGATCGCACGTTTCAATACTGAAGTGAAGGCCAAGTCAAACTCGATACCAGCTTCTTTGATCAATTTACCAGCGTCGATTGCTTGTTGTGTACCTTTGTCAGACAAATCAACATCAGCCCAACCAGTGAAAAGGTTAGCTTTGTTCCATTCAGACTCACCGTGGCGAGCAAAAACCAATTTTACCATTAATGGATTCTCCTTTTTATTTTGAGGTTTCCCTCTTATACTTCTCTATTTTACACGAATTGCGTAAAAAATGCTAGTTTTTCCACAAGCTGTTTACGCTTTCATTATTTTTTCTTGAAAATTCAGCCCTCAGACCTATCCTTTGTACCTTTGTCAATGATGTGAGACCAAAAAGGTGATTTTGAAGTTATCCATTTGTTAAGCTTTACTAGGAGCTA